>JAIRZD010000035.1 GCA_031267415.1 Holosporaceae bacterium | reverse complement strand
AGGCACAATGCGGATAGAAAAAAACGAAATTGACTTTTTATCATTTTGAACTCCATTTAATATGACTCGAGCAATGTACCATATTTAAAAAAAACATCAAGCTTTTTTTTGTCGTTTGCAGGAAGATAACGCTAATTAATTGACGGATATGGCGGGGATTAAATCTGGGAAGCACCAGGATGCTCTGCTTGCTCTCTTTGGCAGGCAAGGCCGCGGCCGCCATAGCTCTAAACTGATAAATTTTACATGTATTAGGTTGATGCATGGTTGCTCTTGCCTTTTGCTTTTTACCTGCATTGCATCTATACTGCCGTTGCTAATGAAGGTGATATAACTATGCTGTTCTCCCGTTTCTTTGCTCCGACCTCGAAAGATGCGCCATCGGATGCCCAGATTATATCCCACATACTAATGCTAAGGGCCGGCATGATAAGCCAAATGGCTTCCGGAATCTACTGTTGGCTGCCATTGGCCGCCAGAGTCATGGAAAAAATATCAAAAATCATAGATGAGGAGCAAAGCCGCATCGGTTCTCAGAAGGTTTATTTCACCACCATACAGTCGGCAGATTTGTGGATCGAAAGTGGCCGCTACGACGCCTATGGCAAAGAAATGCTGCGGATCAAGGATCGAAAAGATGCGCCGTTCCTCTACAGTCCCACGAACGAAGAACAGGCAACTGATTTGTTTAGAAAATATGTGAAAAGTTATCGTGGACTGCCTCTTTGTCTATATCAGATTCACTGGAAATTCCGGGATGAAATTCGTCCGAGATTTGGAGTCATGAGGGGCCGGGAGTTTCTCATGAAGGATGCCTACTCGTTTGACCTTGATCCTGCCGGAGCCACCAGAACATACCAGCAGATGTTTCGGGCCTACGTCAGAACTTTCCGGCGTATGGGGCTAACTCCGGTTCCGGTGCAGGCTTCTTCGGGGGCCATAGGCGGGAATATGAGTCACGAATTTCATGTATTGGCAGATACAGGCGAGAGTACGCTGTATTACGATCAAAAAATTTTATCCGCCTCTGATGACGACGAACTGATGTCTACATTTGCTGTAAGTGACGAAAAATATGATGCGGCGACGGCTCCGCTGCGGGAAGATGAGCTTATGGTTTCCAAGGGAATAGAGGTGGGACATATTTTCTACTTTGGTAAAAAATATTCGGAATCCATGAACGCTTTCGTATTGGATGCCAACGGAAATAAAGTTTATCCGGAAATGGGATCCTACGGAATCGGCGTATCTAGACTAGTTGCCGCCATTATAGAAGCTTCCCACGATGATCGTGGAATTGTTTGGCCGGAACAGGTTGCTCCATTCGACGTTACAGTGCTAAATTTATATCCAGATGATGCAAAATGCCGCGAAATTGCAGCTTGGATCCATGATTCCTTTTCCGCATCCGGCGTCGAGGTGCTCTACGATGATCGAACCATCAGCATAGGGGAAAAATTGGCGGATGCTGACCTCATTGGCATTCCATGGCAGATAATAATTGGCAAGAAAAAAATCGCCACTGGTCTTGTGGAACTGAAGAACAGAAAAACAAAGGAAATCGAAGAAATGCCGCCGGAAAAACTGCTGGGGAGATTCCGTTCATAATGCTCGGATTGGAATTTCGCATGGCCTGGAGATATATGAGGTCCCGGCGAAAAGACGGGATCATTTCGGCCATAGCGGCATTTTCTCTGGTGGGAATAGCGCTGGGAGTGGCGACTCTGATAATAGTAACTTCGGTTATGAATGGATTCCGCAAAGAATTTACGGATCGGGTTATAGGGTTTAACGGGCATATGGCCATGTATCCCCTGAACGAGGAGATGGATTACCATGCTACGCTGGAGGAAGTTCTCGCTATTCCTGGTGTTAAACAGGCGATCCCAGTCATAGAAAGACACGCGCTAATATCCAACGGGAAAACAGTGATGGGATCGTTGTGCAATGGCATTTCTCCGAAGGATTTAGCAAAAAAAGCTCTCATCGCAAAAAATATAGTCGACGGTAATATCGCTAATTTTTCTGAAGAGAATGCGATAATCGTTGGAGAATCACTTGCTCGCCGTTCAAATTTGCAAATCGGCGGTGATGTGGTGGTGATCGTTCCGGAATTTGACGAGACGGGATTTGGTTTTATACCCAGGAAGAAAACCTTTCGCCTGGCGGCTATTTTCAGATCTGGGATGCACGAATATGATAAATCGGTTTCATTTATTTCGCTGGAGATGGCCCAAAAACTTTTCAAAATGCCGAAGGCCATTGGAATCATTTCAGTTTTTCTGGATGATCCCTTGGCAATCTCTAATCTAAAAGCCAGGCTCCTGAAAAAATTTTCGTCGAGCTTCCAGATCAACGATTGGCAAAACAGCAACAGCTCCTTCATGAAGGCAGTTGAGATAGAACGAAACGTTATGTTTCTCATTTTAACGCTGATAATTTTAGTGGCCAGTTTTAACATAATTTCCTGCATGATGATGTTGGTGAAGGGCAAAGAGAAGGATATCGCAATTCTCCGAACGATAGGCATGTCCAGCGGGGCTATTTCCAGAATTTTTTTTATGGCGGGCACGTTAATAGGTGTTATTGGCACAACAGTTGGAGCGATTTTGGGGTTGCTGTTTGCCGTGAATATTCAAAAAATCCAAGCTCTATTGGAAAACTTACTGAGCTTACATGTGTTTTCGCCGGAAGTTTATTTTCTCACTCATCTGCCGTCGCTGTTGCGGCCGATGGACATTATGGCGACCATCTCTGTGTCGCTATTATTGTCTTGCCTGTCCACCATATATCCGGCCCGCAGGGCCAGCAGATTAAATCCCGTGGAAATATTGAGATATACCTAACATGAATAGCGTTCTGGCAATGGAAAACATCAGCAAGCAATATAATCACCAAGAAACGCCGGTGCTAAAATGCATATCGCTGGAAATACAAAATGCTGAAATTGTCGCGCTGCTTGGGCCGTCTGGGTCAGGTAAATCGACGCTGCTCCATATAGCTGGATTGCTGGACAGTGCTTCCAGCGGCAATCTGTTTGTGGAGGGGAGGGACTGCAATACATTGTCTGATAATGAAAAAACCCGGCTGCGGCTATCAAAAATAGGATTCATATATCAATACCACCATTTGCTGCAGGAGTTTTCCGCCTTGGAAAACGTTGTGCTGCCTCAACTTATAAATGGCGTCGGGAAAAGTGTGGCTGCTTATAAGGCAGAGCGTTTATTGGTGGAACTGGGGCTGGAAGAAAAAATTAATTCGCGTCCATCAGAGCTTTCTGGAGGACAAAAACAGAGAGTGGCCATTGCCCGAGCTTTGGCCAACGATCCGCTAATTCTACTGGCCGACGAACCGACCGGGAATCTTGATCCGGAAACGGCGGCAACGGTATTTGATGATCTTATTGGTGTCGCGGAGAAAATTGGAATGGCGGCCATCATTGTCACCCATAATCATGTGCTGGCCGAAAAAACCATGGTAAAATATTTCATTTCGGATGGAGTACTGCGGCAAAGATGACGATGAGCAATTTTATCCATCTGCGTGTGCATTCCGCCTATTCTCTGTCCGAAGGCGCAATAAAAATAGATAGGCTAGCTTCCCTGTGCGAGCAGCACGGCATGCCGGCCGTCGCGGTCACCGATACCAATAATTTGTTCGGCGCCATGGATTTTTCCATCCATTGTTCGGCCAGGGGGATACAACCGATCGTTGCCTGCCAGCTGAATGTGCAGCATACTAAAAAACATAATCTTGCCACCCATATGCTGCTTTATGTCAAGAATGCCAATGGTTATAAAAATTTAATTCAGCTGGTATCCTCCGCCCATTTGCGCTCTTCTTCGGACATTTATCCGGAAGTATCGTTGGACACGCTTTCTGGCTACTCCGAAGACATTATTGCGACCACCGGCGGCATCCATGGATCCCTCGACGCATTCCTCATGGAAAACGACCTGGATGGTGCGCGGGAATATCTGTCTTTTTTGCAAAAATGTTTTCCAAATCGGCTGTATCTGGAGCTTTCCAGACATAACGATGGTTTGGAGGAGCAGCTGGAAGAGATGGCCATTGGTCTGGCCTATGATCATAATATTCCGCTGCTGGCCACCAATAATGTAAATTTTCCAACGGCGGCCTATTTCAATGCCCACGATACTCTAATCTGTATTGCCCAGGGGAAAACAATCTACGATGCTGACAGGCACACCTCTTCGCCGGAGTTTTATTTTAAATCTGCCGAGGAAATGACTGAATTGTTCGCTGATTTGCCTGAGGCGCTGGAGAATACTTTATTTTTGGCCCAGAGATGTAGTTTTTGTCTTAGCAAGCAGAAACCATCGATGCCCCAGTTTAAAGTGCCGGATGGGAAAAGCCAGGACGATGAATTGCAAGAAAAATCCATATTTGGACTCGAGAAACGACTAAAAAACTTCGAGAATAACCCGGATATGGACGATACACGGCAAAAATACCTTGCTCGGCTCTTCTACGAATTGGATATGATAAAAAAAATGGGGTTCAGCGGATATTTCCTCATCGTTTCCGATTATGTCCAGTGGGCCAAGTCCGAAAACATACCAGTGGGGCCGGGGAGGGGATCCGGAGCCGGGTCCATAGTCGCCTGGGCCATGGATATTACGGATGTGGATCCGATGCGTTTCAAATTGTTTTTTGAACGTTTTTTGAATCCAGATCGCATATCAATGCCGGACTTCGACATAGATTTTTGCCAGGAGAGACGGGACGAGGTCATAGACTACGTCCAAAAAAAATATGGAGAACAGTACGTTGCCCAGATAATAACCTTCGGAAAATTGCAGGCCCGCGCCGTGGTAAAGGATGTCGGGCGAGTGCTGGCCATGCCCTATGGGTTCATGGACAAGATATCCAAAATGATTCCTTTTCATCCTACAAATCCGGTAACTCTGCAGCAGGCCATTGACTCGGAGTCATCACTGCGGACACTCATGGAATCGGATCAGCAGGTCAAAAATTTGATGGAAATTGCCCTGAAATTGGAGGGGCTATATCGTCATGCTTCGGTTCATGCTGCCGGAGTGGTAATTTCCGACAGGAATCTGCAGCAAATTGTCCCACTGTACAAAGATAGCAAATCTACCATGCCGGCAACGCAATTTTCCATGAAATACATTGAAGATGCCGGTCTTATAAAGTTCGATTTTCTTGGATTAACTACCTTGACCATAATCCAAAAAATTCTCGATGCCCTAAAAACCAGGGGAATTGATCTTGTGGCCCGAGAAATTCCATTGGATGATAAAAAAACCTTCCATCTCCTGCGGAGCGTAAATTGTGTCGGCGTATTCCAGATAGAAAGTGCTGGCATGCGGGATGTGCTGCGTAAATTACAGCCAGACCATGTGGAGGACCTCATTGCACTTGTGGCGCTCTATCGACCTGGTCCAATGGACGACATTCCAAAATACATAGCCTGCAAACACGGCATCGAACCCATTAGCTATCTCCATGAAAAGCTGGAGCAAATTTTGGCGGAAACCTATGGGGTGATGGTATATCAGGAACAGGTAATGCAGATAGCGCAGGAAATTGGCGGCTATACGCTCGGTCAGGCGGACATTCTGCGACGCGCCATGGGGAAGAAAAACAAGGATGAAATGATTTCCCAGAAAAAGCGGTTCATTGATGGGGCGGTGGCGCGCGGCGTATCCATGAGCGTTGCTGAGCGACTTTTTGAGCAAATGAATAAATTTGCCGGCTATGGGTTCAACAAATCACATTCGACACCATATGGATTACTCACCTATCAAACTGCATTCCTCAAGGCAAATTATCCATTGGAATTCTATGCGGCTGTCATGACTCTGTCTTCCTCCAGCACAGATAAATTGTATGTCTATTGCAACGATGCCAAAAAAAATAATATAACGATTCTTCCCCCCGATGTAAATTTGTCTTCGGTGGACTTTGAGGTGGATTATGAAAGAAATTCCATTCGCTATAGTTTAACGGCCATAAAGGGAAGCGGTGAAAACGCCGTTCGTGATATGGTCGCGGACAGAAAACGCAATGGAAATTATGAATCCATCTTTGATTTTGTGGAAAGACTGCAGCCGCTCAAGATTATAACCCGCAGAACAATGGAAAATTTCATAAAGGCCGGAGTGTTTGATACACTACATCCCAATAGAAATCAGCTGTTTAGTTCGTTGGAAAGAATTATGGCCGTAAAACCGGAGGCTGAGCAGGAGCTTTTGTTTGCAAAAAATTATCCGGAATTGCTGGCGGTGTCCGAATGGGACGATAATGCCAAAATGCAGAATGAGTTTGCCGCCGTTGGCTTCTATATTTCTTCCCATCCACTACAGCCATACGAAAATCAGCTAAAGGCCCTCGGCCTTCCCAGCATTGCTGAAGCGGTCGATCTGGCCAGGGCCACGTTGGCAGTTGCTATAACCGGAGTGACTTATAAAACGGCCAAAAATCAGACGAAATTTTGCGTTTTGCAGGTATCTGATATGTCAGGCCTCGCCGAGGTTACACTGTTTTCAGAAACATTGGCGAATTATAAAAATCTATTGGAGATAGGAAAAGTTATCGCGCTGGACGTAGGCTGTCAACGGAATGAAGATGTCGTTAAGATGACGGCGAGCAAGGTGCAGAACTTTGAAGACTTCCGCAGGTTACATAATAATAATCAAGGAGTTACTCCGGCCGCGGCGGTGAAAAAAAATCGCGAATTTATCGACGATCTCCGGATAAAAATCAATTCATTATCCGAATTATCGGCGGTAAAAATACTGATTGATAATTTTAGGTCCGATGGCGCCACAAGAATAGAAATTGTAATCGACGGCCAAAAAATACTGCTGCCTGATAGCTATTACATAACAAGTTACGATATATTGGACCTGAAAAACACCGTTGGCATTGACAATGTCATCGTAAAGTACCGCTAACATAGAAGGCGAAAATGTTTGAAAAATTATACGATTGGATGCTGAAAAAGGCGGAAAGCAAACACGTTTCCATGGTATTGATGTTTATTTCTTTTGTGGAAAGTTCGTTTTTTCCCATTCCGCCGGATCCGCTACTGCTTGTGGTTGTGGCTAAAAACAAAAAACGTTACATGTACTACGCGCTGCAGTGTTCGGCGGCGTCCGTGCTTGGGGGGTTTTTGGGCTACTACATCGGCTACGCATGTTTCGATTTAATCGGATCTACCATACTTAAATGGCTTGATCAAGTCGAAAATTTTCAGCGGATAGTGCAATCGGATACTTTCAACAAATATGCCTTTTGGTTGATCTGCGCGAAGGGATTGACACCGATTCCCTACAAGGTTGTTACCATAGCCAGCGGATTCACCGGGGTAAATTTGGTCACCTTCGCCATCGCTTCCATCATCACACGTAGCATGAGATTTATTGTGCTTTCTGCCATTAGTAAAAAATACGGCGACACACTGCTAGAATTCCTACAGCGCCATAAAAAAACCGCGTTTTTCCTGACGATCGCCATTATTATTGTTGGATTTTTGCTGATAAAAGTACTTTGATGGACGGTTTTCCCAAACGTTCATTATGATTTAACTAGATTTTTTCCGAATCCGGATTTTCCCGGACAGATTTTCCGAAATTCTCCGATCAGTCATTTGCTCAAATGGCAGACCAATTTAAGTTTTTTTTGTTGGATGCAAAAAAAGTATCTTGACAACATGGCGGCATGCTATATTGTCAACGCCGGGCGGACGAATAATTGTGAAATAAAGGAGAACGAACGTGGACAAGAGGAAAATACTGTGTGGAGCTTTATTTGGCGGGATGCTGATGTGCTTTGGAGATAGTGCTGGGATGCGGAGCGATGCGCCGAAATTTATCCCTGGATATCAGGCGCCGGGGCAGGTAAATCACAATCCAGCACCGCAGAATTACAAACCAAAAGTCTTTATCATGCTCGGAAATGTAACAAAGATTAATTGGGGAAAATGGTGGTATATTCCTGTGGGACAAACAAGATACCGCATAAAGGGTGAAACAGCATACCTGGTTGTAAAAAGGTCAGACGTGCCAGGATACCTTGGATGCGGTCGAGTGATCAATAGACTTCTTTCGAAACATGCGCTCTTTCGGTAATTTCTGCGTCGCTTCGGTGCTCGGATCCTCATGTACCACATGTACACTGCGGTCCTGCGCTCCGTATGCTCCTATAAATTCTTCGAAATA
>JAIRZD010000041.1 GCA_031267415.1 Holosporaceae bacterium | reverse complement strand
AACATGCGCTCTTTCGGTAATTTCTGCGTCGCTTCGGTGCTCGGATCCTCATGTACCACATGTACACTGCGGTCCTGCGCTTCGTATGCTCCTATAAATTCCTCGAAATATCTTTGTTTGGAAAGAAGTCTAATCATTTTCATATTATCACCTAGTTCTATTTGTTTCCGGTTTCGCCATCCTGGCTTTCGGTTTTGGATCGCACAAAATCGCCAAGCAATGATTCAAAACTGATGGGGCCGACGGTGTTGACGATTTCACCATCTTCCGGAATATTTTCGTCTTCTCCGCCGGGCGTAAGTGATAAATATTTTCCGCCAAAAAGTCCATCGCTGGCGACGGAAGCACTGGAATCGCGTGGAAGTTTTAGGTCGCCGGAAACGTAAAATTCCACGACGGCGAAAAACTGTCGGGGATCAACGCATATTCTGGAGATTTTTCCCACGCGAACGCCGCTCATCTTTACATCTGTCCCTTCCTCCAGGCCATCTGCTTTGTCGAATTTTGCCACCAGACGGTACTGATTAGTACTGTGCCAGGTTGATTTATGGTACACGAAGTAAAAGAAAAACAGCGCCACCATCAACACAAAAAAACCGACCACCGTTTCAAAAGCGCGACCTTTTTCCATTTTTATTCACCATTCCCTTTAAAAAATCTATAAATACTGGCCACCATTTATGCTCAATGTAATGCCGGTGATGTAGGAAGAGCTGTCGGCGCCAAGGAACAGCACGGCGGCGGCTATTTCTTCCGGAGTTCCAAGCCTTCCAGCAGGAATACCCGTCATAATTTTCTCTTTTATTTTTGGATCCATCATGTCTGTCATATCGGTGGAAATATAGCCGGGGGCTATGGCGTTTACGGTAATTCCCTTGGACGCCGATTCCAGCGCCAGGGCCTTGGTAAAACCGATTATAGCTGCCTTGGTTGCAGAATAATTCGTTTGTCCCACCTGTCCCCTTATCCCGTTTACGGAACTCATGTTTATGATGCGGCCAAAGTTCCGTTCCCTCATGGAATTTATGACGACACGGGACATATTGAATACGGAACCAAGATTGACTGCCACAACGCTATTCCATTCGTCAAGACTCATTTTATGCAGCATGCGGTCTTTGGTTATGCCGGCGTTGTTGATTAACAATTCGATACCGCCGCCCAAATGTTTGCGGACCGCCTCTGCGCCGTTTTGGCAGGCTTCCCAGCTAGCCACGTCCCAGGAAAAAACGGGGATATTTGTTTCTCCATGAAATTTTTCCGCTGCTCCATGATCGCTGTGATAGTTGGCTGCCACCTGATATCCGGCCTTTGCCAACGCCCTGGATATCGCCGCGCCTATACCCCTGGTACCGCCCGTAACAACAGCTATTCTTCCCACTGCACACTCCCAGATTATATAACCATAAAAAAATATATACTACCCAGCTGAGCAGTGCTAATATTAGCACCTGGCGGATTTGTACGCCACATAATATTGCTGCACGTAAACAAATATGGAAGAAAATTCACACATTCTTGGGCATGAGAAGATAGAGGCTTTTTTGGCGCGCACACTCACCAGCGGAAAAGTGTTTCCTGTCTGGATTTTTGATGGAATATATGGCATCGGCAAGGGAACCATGGCCAGAAAATTTGCTAAATGTCTTTTGGCCGGGGTGACGCCATCAACGGCATCCCTGGACCTGCCGCCGGAAAATCCTGTGCATCGGCTCGTGCATCTGCGAATTCATCCTGATTTTTTTGTGCTGGAACAAAAAGATGAAACCGTTTTGCTGGAGGAAGTGCGGGATTTAATGGCGAAAATTTGGAAAACTCCGGCATTATCTCATCGAAAAGTGCTCATATTGGAAAACGCCTCCACTTGGAGTAAAAACATATATAATGCGCTGTTGAAAGTTCTGGAGGAGCCGCCGGAGGACACTGTAATCATATTAATCTGCAACGGCACCGGGACTCTTCCTAAAACGTTACTGTCGCGAACAGCGAAGCTAAGCTTTGGCCCCTTGGCTATTGATCGTGTACAGGAATTGTTGGACAGCAATCAGCAGGAGCGGTCCAGGGAGCTGGCGGAGTTGTCCGGTGGGTCTGTTGGCATGGCTCTATATCTATATCACCACCATGGACTTGAGATATACGACCATCTGGTGGCGTCCTTTGATCACGACCAGGCAGTTCGTCAAAAACAACTTGGCTATCTATTGGACAATAAATTGTGCGATAACTTTTTTGTTGTAAAAAACATTTTCGCGAAAGTTCTTAAGGACTATTGGGATGTTCTGGCGGGAATTGCCTGCAAAAAAAATTCAGCGCTGGAAAAATTTGCTGCCGGCTGGCCAATTCCGCCGAATCCGGATAGGGAGACGGCAAAGATTCTGGAAATTATCCATATGCTATATCTGGGACATCGCCTAATGTTGGACAAAAATGCTTTGCTAGTATACGCGTTTGCTAAAATGTTTGCCAGGAGTTATCATTGATGGGACCGGATATCGAAACGCTTATCCAAAAAATTTCTCGACTACCAGGGTTGGGACCGCGGTCAGCCCGTCGTGTAGTCGTGCACATGATAAAAAATCGAGCCGTTAGTCTGGAGCCGCTTCTGATGAGCATGACTCGCGTGTATGAAAATATAAAAACCTGCCCAATTTGCTCCAACATAGATGCCTTCGAGGACATTTGTTCCGTCTGCGCCAATCCACAGCGAAGGAAAGATATTATTTGTATCGTGGAAAGCGTGGCTGACCTCTGGGCGCTGGAAAGAACCTCTTGTTTCCGCGGACAATATCATATTCTCCGGGGGCTATTGTCTTCTCTGGAAGGGAATGGTCCGGAGGTTTTGCTGCTGGATAAATTGGCACAGCGCTGCAACACGAATGGCGTCACGGAAATTGTAATAGCCCTGAGCGCGACGCTGGAAGGCCAAACCACGGACCAGTACATTCGGAATTTTTTTGCGGACAAAAACATAAAGACCACATCGCTGGCCCACGGCATTCCGGTTGGCGGTGAGTTGGACTATTTGGACGACGGCACCCTTCTGACGGCCTTCGCGGCTCGCCAATAGACTTCTTTCGAAACAAAGATATTTCACCGAAGCGACGCAGAAATTACCGAAAGAGCGCATGTTTCGAAAGAAGTCTAATAAATCTCTGGTATCGAGAAGTGTCGACCTAGGCCTTCGGCATATCTTCGTCCACTGCCATCGGATGAAATTGCTGCACCACCTTTCGCAATTTTTTTCTGCTAACATGGGTATATATTTCCGTTGTGGATATATCCTTATGGCCCAGCATTTTTTTTACGCTGATGAGATCGGCGCCGTTGTCCAAAATGTGTGTGGCAAATGCATGACGCAACACATGGGGCGATATTTTTGCCGGATCAATTCCTGATAGCAGAGCTATTTCTTTGAGAATTTGAAAAACCCTCTGGCGTGTTATGTGTTTCTGTGGATTTACCGATGGAAACATCCAGATGGATTCTCCACAGACCGTCAACCATTCCACTAGTAATGTCAGCGTTGTGGTTGCCACCGGAACTATGCGTTCGCGACTACCTTTCCCGAAAATCCTGATGAATTTCGATTCAACAATGGAATTTTTTTTAAGAGATATTAGTTCGCTGACCCTCAATCCACTGCCGTAGAGGAAATTTATCATCAGGCTAGCCCTTAATTTTTCCCACATATCCATGGATTCAGTGGATTCAGTGGATTTTATCAATTTGTCTACGCATTCCTCGCTTACGATTTTTGGCAGAGGACGACGCTGTTTGGGCTGCGTTATGAACTCCATGGGATTTGTTTTTAGGAGATCTTCCCGCAATAAAAAGCTAAAAAATTGGTTTAGTGCCGATAGTTTTCTCTTGACGCTGGATGTTTTGAGATTTTTCAGATGTAGTACGGCCAGGTAATTCATGATGTCCTTGGCATCAATGTTGGCAACTGAAATCTCACCGATATGGGAGTAAAAATCAAACAAATCCAACGAATAGGACTGCACGGTGTTTTGGGAAGAGTTTTTTTCGCTTTTCAGATACTCCACGAACAATTCAATGAAATTACTCTCCATTTCTCAGCAATATCCATAGTTGTTGTGCGGTATAATTATACATTTTGCCTCAGGAAAAGCCGCAGAGGCACTCCGTAGATGTCGAAGGACCGACGAAAATGGTTCAGCAGATATCGTGCATAGCTAATGGGGACGTGCCGCATTTTATTCGTAAAAACCGTAAAAGTTGGGGGTTTCGTGTTTGTCTGTGATATGTATTTTAATTTTATCGGCATTCCATTGATCAGTGGCGGAGGATTTTCCTGCACCGCCGTCCGTAGCCATTTATTCAGCGCAGCGGCCGGTAGCCGCCTATTCCAATCGTCGTATAATTTTATGGCAACATTAAAAATGCGAGCCAATCCTTTTTTTTCCTTTGCAGAAGCCAATAGGCAGGCAGCTCCGGGCAGCTGGGCGAATTCCTTCTGAATCCTCTGGCGTACAGAATCCAGGGCTTCATCTGGATTCTCCATGGTATCGCTCTTGTGCAGCACGAAAATCACGATCTTCCCCTCGTCGAATGCTTTGCGGGCTATGGTCAGATCCTGTTGTTCCAATGGATTTTGTATGTCCAGGAGTAGCAGCACCACGTGAGCCTGTCTCACATATCTCCAGGCGTCCAGAACGGAAATGTTTTCCACCCTATCCACGCGGCGGGATTGTTTCCGCTGGCCAGCTGTATCGATCAGCAATATTGGTCTGTTTTTGAACTTATATTTTAGGGCAAC
>JAIRZD010000014.1 GCA_031267415.1 Holosporaceae bacterium | reverse complement strand
GGTAATTTCTGCGTCGCTTCGGTGCTCGGATCCTCATGTACCACATGTACACTGCGGTCCTGCGCTCCGTATGCTCCTATAAATTCCTCGAAATATCTTTGTTTCGAAAGAAGTCTATTAGCATCATGAAACTCGCAAAATTCGTCCGGAGGCTGCAGCTGGGCTTTTACAACACTTCGTTAATCTTTTTGTCCTATAATCTAACCGATGGTCGCTCAAGTAAAATATGAGATTTGCGATATGGTATCCTGGGGACGTTGGAAAAATCGCCTGAAGGGCAGTCAAAGAGGATCTGCAGCTCTGGAGACGTGTATTACTCTACCCATATTCCTGGCGTTGGTTTTTTTCATATTGGAAATGATCAAGGTAAATAATACTAGGACGGCGATGGAATCCATGGCAGCCGAGGCTACTTTTTATTTTATAAGGGAAAGTAACACGCTAATGTTCAATGAAATCATAGACAAATATAAGCCGGGGCATGTCAATAGCAGCGACATAAAATATTATTTCGCCATTTACGAAAATTTGGAAACCATGTGCAAGGACCCACCATTCGGAGGAGAAGATATCTATTGGAGTGGAGATTCCACCACCAAGCAAACGAGCCCATCAACCTATTTGCAAAGCGATCCGTCATCACCGGCTTTTCTTGCCAGAACAGGAGATCTGGACGTCGCTGACATAACCAACCCAGCGCCGCCATCTGGATTACACCGAAAGGCTTTTGTGCTTACCTTCGTGTGCAATTATAAATTTTCCAGCGATTTTGTGGCAAAACTATTTAGCGGAGGCGCCAATACCACCGACAGAAGCATGTATCTCTTGTGGGGTAGAGGCTGCGGCATATGCCTCTAGCCCCCACCAGAGCCACCTCCCGCTGTGTGATTGTGATTCCGCTGCGCGACAAAGAAGTCTAATAGACTTCTTTCGAAACGGCTGACGCTCCTAGTCCACCAGAATTTGCATCCGATCGTAGGCTGGGCGGATGTTATACGGAAGAGTTGTGGACAACCAATCGTAGTCCATGTCAAATCCCATATGCGTTAGATAGGTCATCCGGGGATTCAGCTCGCGGACCCATCCCAAAACAGTTTCCAAATGGGCATGATTGTATTTTTTTTTCGTTGATGGGCATCCCACCAGCCAAACATCCAGATCATATAATTTTGAGAAAGATTCCCGGCTAAAATTCAACACATCCGTTGTATAGGCGAATTTTCCCAGCCGCAGCCCCGTTGACTTTATGGAGCCGTGATTTTGTTCAAAACAAATGCCGCTTATGTCTCCGATATTAAAATTATGCTCCAGCGGTACGATATCCAGATAGGATTTATTGCCATAACGCCCTTCGAACACATAAAAAAAACTTTCTCTTATGTGTTTTATTGCGCTGGGCGGACAATATAACGGCAAAACTCTACCAGTTTCAAAAAAAAACGGACGAAGTTCATTTAATCCGGCGCTATGATCGTAGTGTTCGTGGGTCAACAGGAGCGCATCGAAGTAGGATAACTTGTTGTCCAATAATTGTTGACGCAGATCCGGCGATGCATCCACCAGCAGGGTGGTTTTGCTAGTTTCGATGACTATGGAAGAACGCGTTCTGCGATTCAACGGGTTATTTTCGTCGCAACTCCCCCAGCCATATCTGAGAGCAGGAACGCCCGAGGAAGATCCGCAGCCTAGTACCGTTATTTTCATAGCTTTGGAACGATCAACAGGTGTTTTTTCTTGCCACATGTTAATTTTTGAAGCTCGTTCCGAGACAAGTTTTCCAGCATATGATCTTCGGCCACTACTTTCCCATCCACACTAACTCCGCCGCCCCGCAGCAATCTCTTGGCTTCTCCACGGCTCTGACATAATCCGCTATCCACCAAAATGTCCACAACGGCTACTTTTGCAGACAAAGGCAACATATATTGTGGAATTTCAGTGGCGGTAGATAAATCCTGGGCATCTTTGGCGAATACTCCGCTGGCCGATCGATGTATGGCCTCCAAGGAACTCGCTCCATGCACCAGCGCTGTTACCTCATCTGCCAGCAGTTTTTTCACCGTATTAAGTTCCTGCCCCTGAAATGATTCCATTTTTTTTATCTCGTCCGGATGGAGGCTGGTGAACAGGTACATCATTTTTATGACATCAGCATCATCGACGTTTCGAAAGTACTGCCAAAAATCATAGGCGCCATACATATCGGCCGATATCCAGACGGCGCCGCCGGCCGTTTTACCCATTTTTTTGCCGTCGCTGGTGGTGAGCAGGGGCGTTGTACAGCCAAAAACCGTCCGTCCCAATTTTTTCTTAATAAGGTCTACTCCACAAACGATGTTTCCCCATTGATCCTGGCCGCCGAACTGGATGTGACAATCAAATTTTTTATGCAGCTCAAGGAAATCGTAGGCCTGCATTACCATGTAGTTAAATTCCAAAAAACTCAAGGAGTTATTCTCCGTGAGCTTCGATTTTACCGAGTCAAAACCGATCATCCGATTGATTGAAAAACAGCGGCCGATATCCCTAAGAAATGGAATATACTGCAACTGATCCAGCCAATCGGCGTTGTTTACCATGATGGCATCCGTCGGGCCATCACCGAATTTCAAAAATGGCAGCAAACAGGATTGTATGCCAGCCATATTTTCGGCAATTTGCTCGTCAGCCAACATTGGCCGCATGGTATTCCGTAAAGTCGGATCCCCAACCTTCGTGGTGCCGCCGCCAACCAACACTATTGGTCTGTGACCGTGTTTCTGGAACAACCTCAGCAGAGCAATCTGGATCAAACTCCCAATGTGCAAACTTTTGGCGGTGATGTCGAACCCGATATAACCGCAGCCGTTTCCCCTGGCCAAATAGGCGTCCATATCTTCGAGATCGGTAAATTGATAAAGAAAACCACGACGCTCCGCTTCGATCAAAAAAGAAGACTTATACTTCATGGTATCCCCCGGTTTGGTTTAGGCATTCACGGCCATTTTTCCAGATCCCTGTAGCACATATTCCATAACACAGTTTTTTATGTCTTCCAAATGATTTGTGAATGCATGATCGCAGTTCGGAATCGTTCTATAATCAATGGAAATCCCCCTTTGGGAATTTAATTTTTCCACTAATTTGTTGACGTTAGCCAATGGACAGAATGGATCGTTCTCTCCGTTAATAATCATACCAGAAACCGGACATGGAGCCAAAAAAGAAAAATCATATATGTTAGCCGGCGGACATACGGCCACAAATCCTGATAGCTCAGGCCGCCGCATAAGTAATTGCATACCCACGAGTGCTCCAAACGAAAATCCTGCCACCCACAATTTGCGTTTTCCCTGATTCATGTTCTGAATCCAGTCCAGAACCCCGGCAGTATCCGTCAGCTCGCCTTCGCCCTTGTCGAAGATTCCTTCGGACCGCCCCACGCCGCGGAAATTAAATCGTATGGCCGAAAAACCGCTTTCCACAAACGCGTTGTAGATGCTAACAGTTACCCGATTGTTCATTGTTCCGCCCTGCAGAGGATGAGGATGCAGCACCATCACAAGCGGAGCCTGGGGGATCCGGCTATGATGATATCTGGCCTCGATGCGTCCGGCATGTCCTGTTAATACTAACTCTGGCATGGTAAATCTCCTCTATGCTATGCAAGATACCCCAGACTAGCCCGTTCACACGCAGAATATCTGGAACAAACTAGTGCTAACATTTAAATAGTGCCAATTTGCGCCTTCGCAAGTGATCAACGCAATTTCTATTAACAATATGAATGAGTGGACTAAAAAAATCCAGCGAATTTGATTTTATTCAATAGACTTCTTTCGAAACATGCGCTCTTTCGGTAATTTCTGTGTCGCTTCGGTGCTCGGATCCTCATGTACCACAAGTACACTGCGGGCCTGCGCTCCGTATGCGCCTCTAAATTCCTCGAAATATCTTTGTTTGGAAAGAAGTCTAATTTTAATCACCAGACCGCGTCGCTTGAACACTCTGGTGGAGGGGGTAGGATTTGAACCTACGTAGACTTACGTCGGCAGATTTACAGTCTGCTGCCATTGACCACTCGGCCACCCCTCCACAAAAGACCAAAATCAGCAGCAGGCCATTTGCGCCCAGTTCCTCCCGGCACCAACTTCTGATGGGAGAAGTCGATGCGACTCGGAAGTGCGATCCATCATCACCAGGCAGCAATCGGCCACTGACTACTGCCTAGCCGCGCGGAGGGCGACGATCGTTTTTGTAGCCGCCGCCACCACCACCGCCACCATAGGGGGAGTGACCTGAGCGACCGCCACCGTCCCTATCGCCGCCGCCATTTGGTCCGCCGTTGTAGCGAGACTCAGAAACAAAGATTGTTCGCCCCTTGAAGTCTACTTTGTTCAATTTTTCGATTGCTTCCGCTGCTTCCGCATCCGTAGACATTTCAACAAAGCCAAACCCCTTGCTGCGACCACTTACGCGGTCTTTTACCACAACAGCGGATTCAACAGTGCCGTACTCCGAAAAGGCTGCCCTTAACGCTTCCTCTGTTACGCTATAACCCAGATTGCCAACATGTAACTTCTTTACCATAGTTCACCAATAACCAATAGATGAGGAGCCTATAACACAAAATAGACTTTCTCAAAAGTAAGCTACCCATCTAGCAGCGCTCTGCAGGAAGTCCAATCCAAAAGCCCATCAAGCTCCAAAAGCAACGGACTAGATGGAGCAACTTTTATCATAAAAAATTCAATCTTTCAATCTCTTTTAGTATAGATTCCAGGGCCTACGCATGAAGAAAAACGTTGATTTTTAATTGAACCAAGAAGAAGGAAGGATTGTTTAATTAACGAGGAAGGTATGCAGGATTTTTTTTAAGTATTTTTTCAAACATTGATGATCCAAGAGCAGAGAGGAATCAGGTACACAAATTCATATCATTAGACTTCTTTCCAAACAAAGATATTTCGAGGAATTTATAGGAGCATACGGAGCGCAGGACCGCAGTGTACATGTGGTACATGAGGATCCGAGCACCGAAGCGACGCAGAAATTA
>JAIRZD010000033.1 GCA_031267415.1 Holosporaceae bacterium | reverse complement strand
ATTTCTGCGTCGCTTCGGTGCTCGGATCCTCATGTACCACATGTACACTGCGGTCCTGCGCTCCGTATGCTCCTATAAATTCCTCGAAATATCTTTGTTTGGAAAGAAGTCTATTTTTTCTTCTGCTATGGTGTGGAGCCTCTTTTTTTCCCGTAATCAGACAAATCGCAGAGTATAGGGGCATGATCCGATGGCCTGGCTAATTCCCGGGCAAATCGCAATACTTCTCCGGTCTGAAAAATTTCAGTTGCTGCCGGAGATGCGTAAAAATGATCTATCCTAAATCCTTTATCATTCCGAAGACTGTCGGATCGGCGATAATCCCACCAGGTGAAGCCATTTTTCGCCAAAATATCGTTAAATCCAGCTTCTACAAGGGCTTTTATGAGATTCCTTTCGGATTCTGTTGCCATTATGGCGCTATAATTGGGATTATGGCAGTCGCATTTTTCCGGAGCCACGTTAAAATCCCCTCCGGCCACAAAAACTTCGTCCAGAAAGGCTGAAAATTTGTTTTTGAGATTCCGCAAAAATTCTAATTTATAGGTGTATTGCTCGCAGTTGACTTCCTGTCCATTGGGCACATACACGGACGCCACAGAAATTCCGCCGGTAAATGCTGCCAGGTAGCGGGCTTCGGAGCATCCGTCAAGATGGCAATCCACATCCTCCAGCCTATGTTTGGAAAATATGGCAACACCGTTTCTGCTTTTTTGGCCGTTGATGGCTGCGTTGTAGCCCAGCTCTTCGAAATATTCCAATGGGAATGCCCGGTCTTCTACCCTTGTTTCCTGCAGCAAAAAAATATCTGGCCGGTATTGTCTGGCGACATCCAGAATGTGCTCCAGTCGCGCTCTCACGGAATTAACGTTCCAGGATATTATTCTCATAGGCAGATTCCTCACGCTGCTGTGTTTTCCGCCGCTGCCCGGGAAACCCTAGAACATTGGAACTTCCAAGGCAAAAGAACTCCGCTGTCAGTTCTACTGCCGGGTCTACCGGCGGCTATGGGGCTCGGAAAATGATGCTGGCATTTGTTCCTCCAAATCCAAACGAGTTCGACAGGGCATGGCGCACTTGCCGCTCCTTGGATTTTAGCGGCACTAAATCGATAAATGTTTCCTCTGGCTCCAGTAGATTCAGGGTCGGTGGTACGATCTGATCTCTCAGCGAAAGTAGCGAAAATATGGCTTCCACTGCTCCGGCGGCTCCCAGTAAGTGTCCAATGGCGGATTTCGTGGATGACATTGACGCCGTTGCCCCGACTCCCAGAATGCGCTCCACCGCCCTTAATTCTCCCAGATCACCCGGAAGCGTTGATGTACCGTGGGCGTTTATGTAGTCAATCTGATCTGCCGACATGGCTCCGGACCGCAGAGCTTCCCGCATGGATCTGAAGGCGCCATCGCCATCGGGCAGAGGTGCAGTGATGTGATAGGCGTCGCTGGACATGCCATAGCCGATTACTTCGCCGTAAATTTTTGCTCCCCTACGTTTTGCTCGCTCCAGTTCTTCCAACACCAAAACTCCGGAGCCTTCGGCCATTACGAAACCATCCCGTGATTTGTCCCAGGGCCTCGAGGCCTCTTCCGGAGCATCGTTGCGGTTGGTGGACAGGGCGCGCGCAGCAGAAAATCCTGCTATGCCAATGCGACAGACGGCTGCCTCCGCTCCACCAGCTACCATGGCATCGGCGGAGCCAACCTGAATAATGCGGGCTGCATCGCCTATGGCATGGGTGCCAGAAGCACAGGCCGTAACCACCGAGTGATTCGGTCCCTTCAGGCCAAAAGCCATGGAGACGCGTCCAGAGGCTAAATTTATTAGCGAAGAAGGGATGAAGAAAGGAGACACCCTCCTGGCACCATTTTCCATTAGGTTTATGGAAGTGTCGTAGATTGCCGGCAGTCCACCTATGCCAGAGCCTATCATAACGCCAATACGTTCTTTTTCCTCATCGCTGGCTGCCAGACAAATGCCGGAGTCATCTATGGCCTCCCGGGCCGCCGCCAGCGCATAAATTATGAATGTATCCATACGATTTAGATCGCGGGGGGCATCCACAAAATTCAGTGGATCAAATGGGGCGACCGAGGTCTGTTCCACCTTCGACGATGGTACCTGACCTGCTATCTTGCAGGCCAAATCACCAACCTCAAAGGAGATTATGCGTTTTATGCCGGATTCGCCCGCGAGCAATCGTTGCCAGGACTCCGCCACGCTGGTGCCCAACGGACTTACCATGCCAACTCCTGTTACAACGACTCTTTTCATGTTGCAACAGCCCTATTTACCGAGCTTATTCCGTATAAACGTTATGGCGTCATTTACGGATTGTATATCCTGCCCCTCTTTGTTCGAAATTTCTATGTCGAACTGTTCCTCCAGGGCCATGACCAAATCCACGGTATCCAAACTATCTGCACCGAAATCGTCGATAAAACGAGCGTTATCGGTTATTTTCTGGACCTCGACTCCGAGTTTATCAGAAATAATCGCTTTTACTTTGTCGGCTAAATCGTCCTTCATACTTTTCCCTTCAATGATAAATATACGAGCGGAACCTACCACAAAATGCGCCGGAAGAAAATATCATGCGCAAAATTTATGAGGAAACTCCGCTAAAACATGATGCTTGCCACGTCCAACATTCGATTAGAGAAGCCCCACTCGTTATCGTACCAAGCAATTATCCTCGCCAATCGACCGCTTGATTCAGTAAGATTCGCTTCGACTATGGCGCTAAGTGGATTTTTAATAAAATCTGATGAAGTAAGTGGCTCATGGCTATATCCAACTATTCCCTTCATGTTTTCGTCGGCGCTTTTAATAATGGCGAGATTAAGATCCTGCGCGCTTATTTCATGGTTGGTGGAGAAGGTAAAATCGACCAGCGATACATCAGGTGTCGGTACCCGCAACGATAGTCCAAATAATTTATGGCGCAGATGGGGAAATATCTGCTCTATGGCCTTCGAAACACCGGTGGAGGTCGGTATGATATTCTGGAGGGCGGCCCTTGCCCTGCGCAGATCTTTGTGTCCACTATCCATAAGTCGTTGATCCGCCGTATAGGAATGAACGGTGTTGATAAATCCGCTCACAATATCGACTTTCTCCAGGATTATTTTCACCAGCGGAGCAGTGCAATTTGTGGTACAGGAGGCATTGGAGATAATTACATCTTTAGTGACATCAATATCGTCGGAATTTACGCCATATACCACGGTTTTGTCCGCGTCCTCCGCAGGACAGGACAATAGCACCTTCCTGGCTCCGGCAGTGAGGTGATCTTCACAGGCTTTTCTGGTTTTTATGACACCGGAGCATTCCAGCACCAAATCTACCCCCAACTGCCGCCAGGGCAAAGTCAACGGCTTTTTTTCGGAGAAATATTTTATCTTTTCCCGCTGCACCACAAATGAAGATTCGTCTGCGATGCGCACTTCCGGCGAAAACCGACCATAAATGCTGTCATATTTCAATAAATGTACCGAGGCATCCAGCGGCATTAAATCATTGACGGCAACTATTTCAAAATTGCGTTTTTCTCTTTCAAAATACGCCCTTAATACCGATCTGCCGATGCGGCCAAATCCATTAATTGCTATTCGCATAACTGCCCATCTTCTCCGCTAATTTTCCCATAATTTTAGCATAAATTTTGCGAGATGTTAAATTAAAATACTCGTAGACTTCGCTATGCCGGCCTGATTTCCCAAATCCATCAACGCCGAAAAACATGCCATCGTCGCCGAGATATTTTCTCCAACCGAATCCATTGGAAGCCTCCAGGCCTACGCGTAACCCATGGCCCAGTATGTGCTTTTGATATTCATTCGGTTGTTCGTCGAATAAATTCCAGCAGGGAATGCTGACCACGTTGGTGGCTACTTCCTGGTCATTTAGCATTTTTTTCACCTCCAGGGCTATTCCAATTTCCGATCCGGTGGCGATCAGTGTAACTTTTTGGCCCGTTTCCATTTTATCTTCGTACAACAGATATCCGCCACAGCTACACAAATTTGTGCGGCCGCAGAATCGAACGCTGAGCACCGGCTGTCGCGTTAAAATAAGTGCTGATGGCCGGGAACTCTTCAGTGCGCATTCCCAGCATTCCAGGGTTTCCATGGCGTCTGCCGGACGAAACACATTTAAATTCGGAATGGCCCTGAGGGATGGAATATGTTCCACAGGCTGATGGGTCGGCCCATCTTCTCCAACGGCTATGGAGTCGTGACTAAATACGAAAATCGACGGAATATTCATCAGAGCAGCCATGCGGACAGCTGCGCGCATATAGTCGCTAAACGCAAGAAACGTGCCCCCGACAGCCAGCACCTTGCCACCGGCTGTTATGCCGTTCAGGATGGCGCCCATGGCATGTTCTCGCACTCCATAGTGAATATAATTGCCTGAAAAATCCGTTTTTGTTAGGGGAACGCAGGCAGAGTTGAGACAGCCGGTGGAGGCTCCGAGATCGCAGGAACCAGAGATCAACAGATCTGTTTGCTTCATAATTTCGGACAAAACCTCCTGAGAACTCAGCCGCGTAGCTTCAAATGGCCTTGCCAGAAAATACTCCTTCTTTATTTTACGGCAGGTTTTTCTGAGTTTTTCAGTAAATTCGAAGGCCTGGGATCCATATTTTTCAGATTGGGTCTCGTACCATCGACTGGATATGGCTCCATGACGTAGTCCAATGGCTCGCCAGGCCTCCGCTAGGTAATCTGGAATTTCAAAAGCTCCATGTTGCCAATCCATTTTCTTTTGAATGGACTTCAATTCTTCCGGACCAAGTGCTCCGGAGTGGGCGGCGGCGGTACCGGACCTTGGGGTGCCAAAGCCTATGTGAGTTTTGCAGAATATTATGGACGGACGCGGATCAGCCCTGGCGGCGCCGATGGCCTCCGAAATTTCGGTTTCCCGGTGACCATCGGCACATAATACCTGCCACCCATAGGATTCATAGCGCAGAGCTGTATTTTCGCTGCTGGAGACGTCAACTTTTCCATCAATGGTTATGTTATTATCATCGAACAACAGCACCAAATTCCCCAGCGAAAGATGACCTGCAATAGCGCTGGCCTCATGGCCTACGCCTTCCATCAAATCGCCGTCACCGGCGCAGACGTATACATGATGGCTAATGCAATCATCGCCAAATCGAGCGTTCAGCAACCTCTCTTCGATGGCCATTCCCACAGCATTGGCCAATCCCTGTCCCAGAGGCCCTGTGGTTGTTTCGATTCCAAGGTCTAGGTTGTATTCCGGATGGCCGGATGTTTCAGATCCCAGCCGGCGAAATTTTTTCAGCTGCTCCAGTGTCATTTTTTTATAGCCGACCAGATATAAAAGGGCATAGAGTGCTGCCGACCCATGTCCTCCGGAGAATATCAGCCGATCTCGATTCGGCCATCGCGGATTCAGTGGATCGAAAATCAAAAAGTCTCGGAACAAAACTGTCAGAACGTCGGCCATCCCCAACGGCATTCCCAGGTGGCCGCTGCGGGCACTGCCAACCTCGCTGATGGATAAAAATCGTACTGCATTTGATAGTTCCAGAATCGTTGCTGTACTACACATGGCCACTACTCCTTTATGATATGTTAAAGTAAATTGTTGGCTCTGGCAATCAAAGAGGAACAGCAGGACGCTCCCTAACCACATATTTTTTAGTAGACTTCTTTCGAAACATGCGCTCTTTCGGTAATTTCTGCGTCGCTTCGGTGCTCGGATCCTCATGTACCACATGTATACTGCGGTCCTGCGCTCCGTATGCTCCTATAAATTCCTCGAAATATCTTTGTTTGGAAAGAAGTCTAATGGCATGATGGTGCCGGCTGTGTGATTTGAACACACGACCTACCGCTTACGAAGCGGTTGCTCTACCACTGAGCTAAGCCGGCACGACGATGCGGCTTATAGCACAAAATATGCGAAAATGCCAGCAGATTTGTGGGCGCGGCAGTCGCCTGATTCCAGGCTGCCTGGTCGGTGTCTTTCTGCGTCTTTCGGTTTCTCAGGTATTTTGGTATGATGTCCATAATTTGCTATGGGGAATATGAAATGTCGGATGAAGAAAATTATACTGCCAGCTCCATTAAAGTGTTAAGAGGATTGGAGGCAGTTAAAAAGCGTCCTGGCATGTACATCGGCGATACGGATGACGGCACCGGATTGCACCATATGGTTTTCGAAGTTGTGGATAACTCCATCGACGAATCCCTGGCAGGCCACTGCAGTAGCATAACCGTAACCATGCACCAGGATGGCTCGGTATCCGTGCTGGACAACGGTAGAGGAATTCCCACGGACATACACGAGGAAGAAGGGATTTCAGCGGCTGAAGTCATTATGACGCGGCTGCATGCCGGAGGGAAATTCGATCAAAATTCCTATAAGATTTCCGGCGGACTGCACGGCGTTGGGGTGTCCGTGGTGAATGCCCTGTCGGATCGGCTGGATTTGTCCATATGGCGCGGCGGCAGGGAGTATTTTGTGCGATTCAGGGATGGGGTGGCTGAGGCTCCTCTGGTGGAAGTAGGCGAAAGTCAGCACCAAAGTGGAACCATGGTGCGCTTCTGGCCATCGGCTACCACTTTTAAAACTACGGATTTTTCCTTTGGCATTTTGGAACATCGATCGCGGGAACTTGCATTTCTTAATTCCGGCGTACACATTATTTTATCTGACGAAACCGGCACAGAGCAACGCAGCGTGGATATGCACTACGATGGCGGCCTATTGGAATTTATAAGGCATCTGAATCGGAGCAAAAATCCACTTATCGATACCCCCATCTATATTTCTTCCACCAAAGACGACATTACCGTCGAGGTGGCAATGGAATGGACTGATAGCTACCACGAGACCATGCTTTGCTACACCAATAACATTCCACAGTCGGATGGCGGAACTCATTTGGTAGGATTTCGTAGCGCTCTCACCCGAACCGTGAATTCCTATCTGGTGGCTAATCTGAAAAAGGAGAAAATTGTGCCATCCGGGGACGACGCCCGGGAGGGACTCACCTGCATATTGTCCGTAAAAGTTCCAAATCCAAAATTCTCCTCCCAAACCAAGGATAAATTGGTGTCGTCGGAGGTGCGTGGTGTGGTGGAAGCCGTTGTGAGCGAGGCGTTATCCATTTGGTTTGAGGAAAATCCGGCGGAGGCGAAAAAAGTTCTTTCCAAAATAATAGAAGCGGCAGCAGCCCGGGAAGCCGCCCGCAAAGCCCGGGAGCTCACGCGTCGAAAAAATTCTCTGGAAATCTCCACCCTGCCGGGGAAATTGGCCGATTGCCAGGAACGAGATCCGGCTCTCAGTGAAATCTTTATTGTGGAGGGTGATAGCGCCGGCGGTACCGCAAAACAGGGGCGAGATCGCCGTACCCAGGCGATTCTTCCGCTCCGTGGCAAGATATTAAATGTGGAGAGGGCGCGCTTCGACAAAATATTGGCCTCAGCCGAAATCGGCACCCTCATATCGGCCCTGGGGACCAGTGTGGGCGAGGATTTTGACATCAGCAAGGCGCGCTATCACAAGGTGATAATCATGACCGACGCCGATGTGGACGGAAGTCACATTAGAACGCTGCTCCTCACTTTCTTTTTTCGTCAAATGCGCCAGCTGGTGGATCAGGGGTATTTGTACATCGCGCGTCCGCCACTGTATCGGGTTAAGCGTGGCAATTCCCAGGTGTATATCAGGGACGAGAAGGCTCTGGAGGATTATCTGCTGGATTCCATAGTTCCGGTTTCCTCTCTAAAGCTTGCCAACGGGGAAGTTATAGCCTCCAACGACCTGCGGAGCTTCGTCCAAAAATCTGAAAGACTAAAAAATGCCGTCGGACGTATGAATAACAAAATAAATAACGCCGATCTGCTGGAAATATTACTGCTTTTTGGTTTTACCAGGGATGAAGGACCGGTATCAGTGGTGGGATATCTGGAAAAAATCTGTGGTGGCTCCTGGAGCTTTGACCAGGCCGACGATTATTATGTCTTCCGAAAAACGTTTCGCAATGTGACGGAGGAATTCGAGGTTAATAGAGGTATATTTTTATCTCGGGAAGTACATGGATTATATGGGGAAATCGATATTTTTAAGCCGTTTTTGGACGGCTATGGGGAGCTAATAACCAAGGATGCGTCGACGTTTGTGAGATCTCCGATTGATTTCTTTGACAAATTTATGCAGAATGCCAAGAAAGGTATCGTCATCAGCCGATACAAAGGATTGGGGGAAATGGACGCCGAACAATTGTGGGAAACAACCATCGATCCAAATGCGCGGGTGTTGATGCAGGTGAAATATTCCCACCTGGAAGAGGTGGAGGAAATATTCTCTACCCTCATGGGAGAGGTCGTTGAGCCCCGTCGCGAATTTATCCAGACCAATGCGCTGAACGTCGTTAATCTGGACGCCTGATGGTTCGAAAAAAAAAGAAAGTTGCAGAGGTAAAATGGATCTATAGATATTTTTTCGGTGCCTCGATATTTGCTTTGGTTTCTGGATTTTTTATATACCTGTTTTGTATTCATGATTTGCCGGATATAAACAATTTGGACAGCAAGGGTAGGCGGGCCAGTATGATCTTCGAAGCCTACGATGGGCAACCCATTGCCACCTATGGCGATTTATTCCGGAAAGTTGTTAATGTTAAGGATTTACCAAAATACGTCGGAAATGCCATCGTTGCCATCGAAGATAAGCGTTTTTACAATCACTGCGGCGTTGATTTTCTAGGAATTATCCGGGCCATATACGCCAATATCGCGCGCCGGAGAATTGTGCAGGGTGGGTCAACCATTACCCAGCAGTTGGCGAAGAATTTGTTCCTGTCGGCGGACAAATCCATCAAAAGAAAGGTACAGGAATTTACTCTGGCTCTTTGGCTGGAGTATAAATTTACCAAAAGACAAATTTTATCAATTTATTTAAATCGTGTATATTTTGGATCCTGCGCCTATGGTATAGATGCCGCTGCCTATCGCTATTTCGGGAAGGAAGCTCGCCAGCTGACCATCTATGAAGCCGCAAAGCTGGCCGGAACGCTCCGGGCACCGTCCACCTATTCACCATTCTATAATCCGGAAAAATCAGATGCCCGCGCGGAGGTGGTATTGGCCTGCATGCAAGATGAGGGATACATTTCCGGATCCGAGATGAAAGAAGCCCTCATCCAGAAAGATAAACTAACGAAACGATCTGCTCCAATGGATGAGAACAAATATTTCACCGATTGGGCAGTGGAACAGATACAGGAATTAATTAATACCGATGAAGAAGACATAGTTGTAAGAACCACACTGGATTCCAGATTGCAACAAAATGCTGCTCTGGTCATAAAAAATGTTTTGCAGGAATATGGTTTTAGAAATCGGGCAAACCAAATGGCGCTGGTAGCTCTGGATAAGACGGGAGCTGTCCGGGCCATGATCGGAGGATATTCCTATGGGGCAAGTCAATTTAATCGGGTGATGGCTATTCGTTCCTCAGGATCTGCCTTCAAATATTTTGTGTATTTGACGGCGATGGAGCAGGGGATGGGAATTTATGATTTGATAGGCGATGGGCCGCTAAATATCGGGGGTTGGCAGCCCAAGAACCACAAACACATTAGTGTGGGTGAAATTCCGCTGCTGGATGCGTTTTCCAAATCCGTAAATACCTCGGCCGTTCGCCTGGCCCGGAAAGTTGGCATGGACAAAATAATCGCCAAGGCAGAGCAGCTTGGTATTACCACCGAATTAAAAAACAACATTGCTGCCGCACTTGGTGCCGGTGGAGTGACATTGATCGATATAACCGCCTGCTTCGGAGCTGCAATGCTAAACGGCCACAAGATGACGCCATTCGGCATCGTCAGCATTCGCACCCCGGCGGGGAAATACCTTTATAAAGCCAGGGCCACAGCATCTCCAATGGTAATTTCTCCGGGCGCCTGCGAAAAAATAAAAATACTACTGCGGGACGTTGTGGAAAAGGGCACCGGGCGCCAGAGCCGGATCCCGTTGGTCGCCTATGGCAAAACCGGCACTAGCAACGATAGTCGGGACGCTAGCTTTATAGGATTTTCCTCTCATTTGGTGACGGGCGTGTGGATTGGTAACGACGACAATAGCCCCATGGGACAGAAGATGTACGGCGGATTTTTGCCGGCCATAGCCTGGCGGAAATTCATGCTGTCGGCCTTAAACTGCAAAAAAACCGGCGACGAAAAGCCGGAAGCCGTCGATGACAGTGACAGTGACGGCAGCAGCGGCGTTAATCGCCGACCCAAACCTTCTGCAAAATCGAAGACGCGATTGAAGACGCGATTGAAGGATTTTGTGCTTCCCCTCGCCTCCAGCCGCTAGCACCAGGACAAGCCAAAAAATAGCTCTAATAAATTTAACTAAAATTATATTTTTCTGCACTAGATTATCTGGATGGAAAAGCGTGGTAATAGTAGTAGCAGGTTTTTGTTGGGGCTTTGGAAGGCGCTGCGGTCCCGGAGCGGCTATGTGTTG
>JAIRZD010000045.1 GCA_031267415.1 Holosporaceae bacterium | reverse complement strand
TGCATTGCGTCCTCCATCCACCTCTTCCAACTACAGGACTCCTCCGTAATCTTCTCATCTTTTTTGATTTCCTTGCCCACCATCAACACATAAATTTCTATGGATCTTTTTTTAGTTTTATCCTTAGCCATCAGAGGAATGTCCGGCATGGAGACTTCATCACTCACGTCTCTACGTGCTGACTCGGAACTTGGTATTAGCCACTTAACGACGGCTGTAATGACTATGGCTATCGTCGATGCTAAAATTATAGGAACAAAATCTTTGGCCTTCATGACATCACCCGAATAACAAACTCTCGGCTATTACACACAACCCTCCAATGGATATAGCTACCCCATATGGAATTCTCTGCCCCAGTGCTCCTTCAACACATTTCTGTGGTGGAACAACGCTTTTTCTTACTCTAGCAAAGGAAGGTAAAATAATTTTTAAAGCCAGACATTTTCTTTTTTTTCCGAAAAAAAACTTCAGCCACCCAATTATTTTTTCTCTTGTGAGGAGTATTCTCCGGGGGAATAGCAGATAGCCAAGCGACAATAATATGCCAGCCACCGAAGTGCCCATGACAAATTCATTTAGGTTACTTTCGGCGAACAATAATATGGGGAACAAAAGTTTCACGTCTCCGCCGCCGATGAGATTAAACTGATTTAATACAAAGGCAACGAGAAAAACCGTTGTTGCTATCCCCAATCCAAAATAAAAATTATTTCCGGAAACGCCGCACATGCAGGAAATGGCATATAGAGCTATGAGGAAACAAACCACTTCGTTTTCTATGCGAAAAAAAAGAAAATCATTCAGACTAATGATCAAAAGAGCAAGTCCGAATGCACACCATATAATCAACGTAATACCCACACAAACAACAAACATCATCCAGCTGTATGATATACACGCTCTTATGAAAAATAAGTTAATCCTGAGTATTTTTTTTGCTTGCCAAAGACGCCATTATCAGCCCGCAACTAACCATGAAAGTAATCATGGAGCTTCCGCCGTAGGATAGCAGAGGCAGCGGGATTCCAACCACCGGCATCAGTCCCATTACCATGGCTATATTGATGAAAACATGCAAAAACAGAAGCAGTCCAAGTCCCCGGCATAATAACTTGGAAAACAGGTTTTTGGCTGCTGAGCCGCTCCAAAAAAAATACAGGATTAGCGCAACAAACAGCATAATTGTCAATACACTTCCAATAAATCCAACCTCTTCGGCTATGGTAGTAAATATAAAGTCCGTGTTCTTTTCCGGCAGAAAATTTAATTTGTTTTGCGTGCCCTGTAAAAATCCCTTCCCCAGCAGATGTCCTGAACCTATGGCTATTTTCGATTGCAACACATGATAGCCAGTCCCCAAAGGATCCCTATCCGGATCCAAAAATGTTAGTATCCTGTTTTTTTGGTAATCGTGGAGGAAGTACCAGCCAAATGGGCACAGCAGCAGGGCCGAAATGCTGCCGCCCACAAATATTTTCATGGGGAATCCGGACAAAAATATCATACCACAGCCCACAAAAAATAATACGCCGGCAGTTCCAAGGTCCGGTTGCTTCAAAATCAAAAGTACCGGCAGCAACATCATTAATAGAGGCGGGATGTGGTTTTTTAAAATAGCGATTTCATCAGCGGGTAACAGCGAATAATATCTGGATAGGGCTAAAATCAAAGACAATTTCATTAGTTCCGACGGCTGGAAGGTGAAAAAATACAAATCTATCCACCGCTGGGCCCCGAGTTTTATGGTCCCAAGGATTTCCACAATGATCAAAGCAACAAACGTCGTCGCGTAGAATCCATAGGCGAAATTGCTCCACATTTTAAAATTGCACCAATAGACGCACCCCCCAAGGGCAATTCCAGAAAAAATTCTCAGCAAATGTTTCTGGACCGGCTCCGAAAAATCCCCATTAAAGGCGCTATATTGCCCCAAAAAACTGATGGACAATAGAAAAAAAAGAATAAGAAATAAAATCTTGAATTCATTCGGGAAAAACATTCTACGTTTAATTTTTAGCAATTCCATCGGGATGCGCCATTAATTTATCAAATATTTTCCTGGCAATGGGCGCCGCCGCTCTGGCACCACTGCTGCCATGTTCTAACAAAACGGCCACCACATATCTAGGGGTTTGATTTTTACAGGGCGCTACGCCGACAAAAATTGCATGATCACGCATATGCCATGGGAAATTTGCCTGGTTTAGGCCAGCCTCGTTGGATTTCAACCTTCGCACCTGGGAAGATCCGGTTTTCCCCGCAATTTCATAGGACGATTTGCAGGAACCAGAGGCTGTCCCATTCCAGCAATTGCACACACGATGCAAAGCCTCTTTAACGATCCCAGCGTATCTTTCATCGATTTTGTTTTTTGAACTAAGAAAGTCTGGAGCTCGCTGGGCCAAGAGCCGGGGGACGAAATCATAGTTGTTGCTGTACAATTTTCCGAATAAAACCGTCAGCTGCATTAGGGTTGTCAACAGCGCCCCCTGCCCTATGCCGGTAATGAGCGTTTCGTACGGTTTCCAACTGTTGCCATAGCGTAGCAATTTCCATTTTCTGCTGGGCAGCAGTCCGGCGTTCTCGTTGCCGAGTCCCAGACCGGCGATTTTTCCAAATCCAAATTTTTCTGCGTATTCCACAATCTTATCTATACCGAGTTTCTGTGATATTTCGAAAAAGAAACAGTCGCAGGACATGCAAATGGCGTCGTATATGTTCACGCGGCCGTGTCCGCCACGATTCCAACAATGGAAAACGTTGTCGCCATATTTTATGCCACCGGCACAGTGTACAGTATAGGATGGACTAATGATTCCCTCGCTAAGGGCTGCAATCGCAACAACAATTTTAAATATAGATCCAGGTGGATAGGTGCAGCTGATGGTTCTGTTCAGCAATGGTGCCAGCGGATCGTTGGTCAGCGCTGTCCATTGTTCTCGGCTTATTTTCGAGGAAATAAGATTGTTGTCAAACCCTGGAACCGAAACCATGGCCAGTATATCCCCATTTTCGATGTTTAGCACAACGCAGGCCCCGGCTTTCTCGGCGGCTAAAAGATCAAAAACATATTTTTGTATTTCGGAATTAATCGTAAGCACCACGTCTTGACCATTGATTGGATCTGTGGAATCAAGCAACCGCATTTTCCTTCCGACGGCGTTGATTTCAGTCCTCATGGCCCCGATTTCCCCGATTAATTCATCATTTATGGATTGCTCAAGGCCGGTTTTGCCGGTTAAAATTTGCAGACCGTTGTCGCTCCTGGATACGTACCCGACCACATGACAATATTCCAGAGGATCCGGATACTCGCGGACATAAACGCTGTCCGTCGATACATGGGTTAATCGATGGAAAATCAATGATAATTTAGAATACTCATCCCATGATAACCCATCCCTTACGACTATCGGTGCGTGGCGCGGGAAGCTACGATGCACCTCCAAAATGCTTTTCTTTTCTTCCTCTGCCATGTCCAGACAGCGGGCCAGCAGTTCCAGGTTCTCGGAAAACTTTTTTTCGCCACAGGATTCTATTGTCAATTTGTGATGACGCTTGTTTTTGGCTATTACTTTTTTATCTGCCGTAAAGATACGCCCACGTTTGGGTAACAGCGGAGATAGGCGGATCCTGTTTTTTTCGGCCATGGAAAAATATTTTCCGTAACAGTATATCTGCAGAAAATAAAGTTTCCCCACCAGCAAAGACATCAAAAAGAGCGCCAGATATAGAACAATAGCTGTGCGACGATGAAGTTCTTTTTTGACGCTGGCGCTATGTCGCATTCCTATCCCTAATCTTTCCCGAAAAGATGGCAACCAGAAGGCACAGACCCCACTGCAGTACGACCATGGTAAATCTCGTCATATGATAACGAAAATTGAGAGCGCCATCGCAGACCATGGTAATCATAAACCCCAACAATTCCGAGAAGCAAAATAGCAGACAAAAACAAAAAAACACATGCGGAGCCTTCGAATTTAACAATACTATTCTAAATCTACTTGCCATTATATAAATAAAAACATATTGGGCAAACAGTATACCCATAAACTGCGAAGCATATAGATCAAAAAATATGGATACCATAAAAATAGTTGGCATTTCTAGCAAGTGTGGAATCAATAACGTGGCGAAAAATATGAAGCAAAAAAAAAGGCCAACGGAAAAATCCAGAGAGATGATGGAAAAAATGACGAATACAGACAAAATCGCCAGAGAATTCATCACCCGCACCAAAGGAGTATATTTAATCACGCCGTACCATTATCATTATAGTGCATTAGACTTCTTTCGAAACATGCGCTCTTTCGGTAATTTCTGCGTCGCTTCGGTGCTCGGATCCTCATGTACCACATGTACACTGCGGTCCTGCGCTCCGTATGCTCCTATAAATTC
>JAIRZD010000060.1 GCA_031267415.1 Holosporaceae bacterium | reverse complement strand
AATTTATAGGAGCATACGGAGCGCAGGACCGCAGTGTACATGTGGTACATGAGGATCCGAGCACCGAAGCGACGCAGAAATTACCGAAAGAGCGCATGTTTCGAAAGAAGTCTATTGCTAAACATAACTCGCTGGGATTGGTCTCACATTTGTTGAACTAATACAACGCCCCCATACAATGTTGCTAGAATTCGCTGTTTGTGTGATAATGTGCTGATGGCTGCTGTTTGTCGTGGGAGGTTTGTATGCAGGATCCTCTGCATCAGTTTGTAATTCATCCATATTTTAGAATTCTAAAAATAGGCGGTATCGAGCTGTCGTTTACGAATTCGTCGCTGGCCGTTGTTATGGACATTGTGTTGATCTGTGTCCTGATGTCAATGGCAATAGGCGGTAGAAAATTGATCCCAGGCCGCCTGCAGGCTCTGGCCGAAATATTTCATCGCTTCATCGCGAATCTCGTGGAAGACAACATAGGCCCCAGAGGCCAAAAATATTTTCCTTTTGTGTTCTCTGTTTTTTTGTTCGTACTTTTTGGGAATCTCCTGGGAATGATTCCGGGTGCCTTTACGTTTACCAGCCACATAGTGGCTACTTTTACGCTGGCCATGATAGTTTTTCTATCGGTGACGGTGGTCGGATTCAGAAGACATGGGCTGAAATATTTCGGAATATTAGCTCCCGGCGGCGTATCGGGCGGGCTCCTGTTTTTTTTGGTTCCCATAGAATTAATATCCTACCTTTCCAGGCCAATTAGCTTGGCGATACGACTTTTCGCTAATATGATGGCCGGCCACACCATGATGAAGGTTTTTGCAGGATTCGCGGTGATGCTGAGTTCTTCTGATGCCGGATCATTTTCCAGGGCAGCGAATGTGATTCCACTGGCCGCGAATGTGATGTTGACTGGCTTTGAGATTGCGGTGGCGCTGCTACAGGCCTATGTCTTCGCAATACTTACTTGCGTGTATATGAATGATGCTGTAAACTTGCACCATTGAGTTTTACGGAGATAATATGTCGACAGAAGCAGCTCGCATGATTGGTGCGGCAATTGCGGTTTTGGCGCTGTATGGTGTCGGGGTTGCCATGGGCAATCTGTTTTCCAACTGGATAGCTGCAGTGGCTAGAAATCCTGAAGCTGAAGATAAGGTCAGGTTTATGGGCATGCTGGGATTCGCTTTGACAGAGTCCATCGCGCTTTTTGCGCTTTTGGTGGCGTTGTTGATTTTGTTCAAGTAGGTCTTCTATCTCGTCTGGTTTGGGGGATAATGTCTCGTGCCACAGCTGGAAGTGGAAACTTTTGCGTCGCAGATTTTCTGGGTAATGGCTGGTTTTCTTGCCGTTTATCTGTTCGTGTCACGCATGGCGGCTCCCGGAATGACTGGAGTTATGGAGGATCGGAATCGTTATCTGGACGGCATGACGACGGCGGCTGATCGTGCCGCGGCCGAAGCCAGGGCGCTGGAGGAGAGCTGCGAAATCGCCAAGGAAAATGCTGCCATGGATTCCTACGCCCAGGAATTAAAGCTAAAATCATCATTTTTGGAGCAGACCATTCGCGAAAAAGAAATGCTGCGCGAAGTATTTGCGAAAAAAATGAAGGCAGAGTCCCTGGAACTAAAACGCTGCTGCGATGACGTCTATGAGGAGATTGTGGGCAATATGGATGCGTCGCTGGTAAAAATGGCCACCGAAAAGATCCTTGCTACGCACAATGATGCCGCCAGCGCTGGAAAGGAAGGGCGTCATGGATCTTGAAGGCGCCGTAGCTTTATCATTTATCGGATTCGTCTGCCTCTTCATCAGAAAAATTTACCCGCATTTGATAGAGTATTTGGATGGCTACATAGAAGGTGTGAAAAAACAGGTTTCCGATGTGGAGAACTATAAGAATAGCGCCTGTGCTGACCTAAATCGAGCTCGAGCGCAGCTGGATGAAACCAAAACCATGTTGCAGGAATCTCGTCAACAAAATGAAAGCAAAATGGATGCCCTGCGCGTGGAAAACGAAAGGGTATTGCGTACAATTCGGAAAAAATACGAATCCTCGGGGAAATTGCGCCTAAAGGCTGAATTGGCGACGCAGAAACATCTGTTAATAGAACGTGTGGCTGATGTTTTGGTGAAAAAGATAAAACAAGATATCCGACGCGGTGATCATCACATCGAAATGGATATAAAAAAAGAGGATTTGGAAAAGCTTTTATCCTAAATTGTTCTGGTAATTGCGGTAATGTGGTTTGTGCAAAAAAATTTAAATTTTCAAGGATGTTTTGGCAAAACGTTTCTGGTGTTAATCGGACTACTGGCCAGCGCCATGAGCCACCTTCGGACACATTATTTCACTCCGCTTTTTGGGGATCTCAAGCTGCGGTTTTTTGACACCGACGATTATATGATGTTGGTCAGGATTCGTGAATTTTTCATCCACCACGATTTTTATAAAACGGTAATCGACAGAACGAACGTTCCCTATGGAGGAGACATACACTGGACGCGATTTTATGATCTATTTTTCATAATTCCGGTCTATATTTTAAATTTTTTTCTAGAGTCCATTGATAAATCTATTGAATATGTTGGATTCTTCATATCACCTGTCATAAAAATCGTGACAATTGTTGTCATTTTTCGTCTTTTCCAAAATATGATGGATAGAAGATCCGCATTTGTGGCCACACTAATATTTGCGATTCATCCGGCAATAAATTATATAAATATGTTCGGGCGGCCGGACCACCATGCTTTTATTTTATTATTTACAATATGTTACCTATACAGCCTTGCCTTGATGGCGGAGTCTGGGTTCAAAAACATTGGGGCAGCCGCCAGGGCCGGAATAATCTGTGCTCTATGCATCTGGATATCCCCGGAGACCCTGGCGATTATTTTGCTATCCGAGGCTGTTTTACTTTTTTCATGCCGGGACGAGCCGGAAAAATTAACGGCGATCTACACTAAAACCATGGTTACCTCCTGTTGCATCGGGATCGTTGTGTTTTTATTCACTAATTTTGACGGCGTTGACCTGCTATGTTTAGGATCTCTGGTGGCGATTTCCTCAATTAGCATTAGAAAATTTAATGGCGTGCACCTGGTTGGACTTTTATTTCTGGCGGTGGCATTTTCCACGTTACCCCTGTTAGAATACGACAAGATTTCGCCGGTGCATCTGGTGTTGTACATTTGCCTATCCATGTGCTTCGGCATTTGCCTGGCAGGACAGGCTCTGGTTGCAAAGTATGGCTGGTATTTTGTGCTCGTTTCTGCCGGCGTTATAGGCGGTCTATTTTTATACATGTTTCCCCTATTTCTCTATGGAATGGAGGCGCAGGTGAGCGAAGAGCTAAAAACAGTATGGCTGCAAAGCAACGTTGATGAATTGAAATCGCCGTTTTGCTTTGGCCAGCAGTCTGCGGTGTTTTTTTGCATTTGCCTCCTAATAGCGTCGTTGGCCGTATACAATAAAATGCGGGATTTGGTGGAGAAGGTCTTCGATGACCAAGATATGCTCTGGTGGATTTTTGTTGTTGCCGGCAGTAGCTATCTGGTGTTGGCGTCTTTGATAGATAGGCTGCGTGCTACGATGGTATTCCTTACCATTCCATTTGCGGTTGATATGGTGAGCAATTTCGCGCTGAAACGCGGGGAACATGTGGCACATGAGGATCCGAGCATCGGAGGAGCGACGCAAAAATTACCGGAAGAGCGAATGTTCCGAAAGAAATCTAATGTATTCCGGGGGCTGGTGGCGGTTATCCTGATGATGGCACCGGATTGTGTTTACCTATATCAGAAGCCGTTGCAATCATATTTTTCCAACCGCGAAAGCATTAAGGATTTCTGCAAAGCGCGCCGAGACGCATACCAGCAGGAGGATAGATTTTTTACTTTTCTGGATGGCATGAGCGAAAAACCAGTGACCATTTTAACCTATCTCGGCAAGGCATCAATGATTTTGTACTACACCAAGCATAGTGTTATTGCCACCCCCTATCATCGTCATGAGCAGGGGATACTTACTTTTTTTGCCGTGACCGAAAAGGAATACGACGAAAAAACCGTGAAAAAAATGCTCCATACTGCCGGAGTCGATTATATTTTTATATCAAAATCAATGTGCTACGCTAATCCCAGCTGCCAAAATAGTTTGGCTAGAATGATAGCCGATAGCGGAGGTCCGGATTGGCTCAGCGTCGCTCCCATACCCCAGGAATTCGATGATGTTGTGCTGGTAAAAGTTGACCAAAAGAAACTGGCGGGAAACTAGATTTCTTTCGAAACATTAGACTTCTTTCCAAACAAAGATATTTCGAGGAATTTATAGGAGCATACGGAGCGCAGGACCGCAGTGTACATGTGGTACATGAGGAACCGAGCACCGAAGCGACGCAGAAATTACCGAAAGAGCGCATGTTTCGAAAGAAGTCTATTAGCTCTTTCGGTAATTTTCGCGGCGCCCCGAGCTCTGGTGGAAGCATTTGGTATGGCCATGGCTTTTCTGTATTTAGAAACGGTGCGGCGAGATATTTCAACCCCATTGGAATTCAAAAGATTTGTCAAGCAATTGTCGGAATAGGGATTACTTTGCGGTTCACTTTTGATAAGCGCTTTCATATATTCTTTTACTGAATAATCGCTGGTGGAATTTTCGCAGGTCTTGGACACGGCCTTTAGCGTTGTTTTTGTTTTTATTTCCTTTGGCATTAGTTCTTTTATGAAAAAAGTGCCCCGTGGAGTGGCCACTGTTTTGTCCGCTATCGCTCGGTGAACGGTACTTTCGTGAATGGACAATGAATTTGCCAACGATTTTACTTCCAGGGGGCGCAGCAGAGCATCGGGATCATGAAAGAAATTCCGTTGATACTTGGCCACTTCCTGTAATATTTTTAACAGTGTTAATTGGCGACGTTTGACGGATTTTACCAGCAATTCTGCTGCGGAAAAATTTTCCTGCATATATTTTTTATCACCAGGGCCGCGACATTTTTTCATCGAGTTATCGTATAATTCTCTATTTATGGACAGCGGCGGCAGCAGGTAATCGTTTAGGCTATATTCGAAATTGTCCTGGGTTTTATGCTCCAGAATCATGTCCGGAATTCTGCAGAGACAATCGTTGTCATCGATGGCGGCATCAAAGATAATGCCGAGACGCCCAATTTCCGAAAGCATCTCCGATAGGCGATGTTGATCAAAATTGCACTTCTGTCCAAGTTTGGATAGCCCAAATTTCGGAATAACATCAAGGTGTTGGATAAGAATTTCGTAATCTCTGTTGTATTTATTTTCGGCCTCTAGAGATTTTTTTATTTTGTCTTTAAAATTAAAAGAAAATAATCCCAGCGGCGACAGTTGCTGCAACTTTTTTATCAGCTGAAAAATTTCTGCCATGGATATTTGCAGCTCGGCGCATACACGCTGCAACAGATCGTTGGTTATGTATCTGTTCTCCACTATGCCGTCCAGCAGTTGCAGTGCCGCATTTTTTTCTTTATCCGTTAATCGCAGCAGCAGCATTTGGGAACATATTTCTTCGGAAAACGTTTTTTGCCTGGCAATGATTTCTGATAGTTGATTGATATCTGAAAAATTTGCGATCGATCGATCACTTTCCAAAAAAGGATTTTCCCCCAGACATTTCTCCAGATGTTCCACCAGATCAACGTTGTTCATTTCCAATATTTTCAGCGAATAGCGCTGGGAAGGCGACAGTAGCGCTTTTGTGGACGGCAGTAATAAAAAATCATTTCTCTCTTCCATGATAATAGGAAGTATGTACGCTAAAGCTTTCTCCAAGGTAAATTTTTTGGGCATTCACATCGTTAATTATGTCTTCCGGTTTTCCCTCTATCAGAACCTTGCCGTTGTGCAATATGTAGGCGTAGTCGGCAATGGGCAGAGTATCTCGAACGTTATGATCAGTTATAATGACGCCGATGCCCTTTCGCTGTTTGAGATGAAGTATCATATCCTTCATTTCGGAGACAGCCAGTGGATCTATGCCAGCAAACGGTTCATCCAGCAGCATAAAATGCGGCGAGTTGGCCAGGGCTCTCGCCACCTCCAGTTTCCGTCGTTCTCCTCCGGATAAATTAACGGCCGGAGCACTGCGCACGTATTCCAGGGACAGTTCTTTCAATAGATTTTTCAGCGTATTTTCCCGGGCGATAGATCCAACACCGTTCATTTCCAGAATGGCGTTTATGTTTTCTTCCACAGTCAGTCCCCTAAAAATTGAGGCTTCCTGCGGAAGGTAGCCGATGCCGAGGCGAGCTCTCTGGTACATTGGCAGGTCTGTTATGTCGTTTCCTTTAAAGAATATATGTCCACTATCCGGTTTAATTAGTCCGCACAGCATGGAGAAACTCGTGGTCTTTCCGGCTCCATTCGGGCCCAGCAATGCTATGATGCGCCCAGGCATGGCCTCTATGCTTACGCCATTTAAGATGACTTTCCCATTTATGGATTTTCTGAGATCGGTGCAGAGGATGCCACTGCTTATATTCACTATTTTGTCCTGCCGTTGTCAACTACACCGCTGGATTTATGGATGGACACGTCGCCGTTTTCGATATCCAACACAGCGACATCTCCGAAAACATCACCGTCTGGGTTCGAAATCGTAACATTCCCACACACCGTTACTTTACTACCATTCAGCACTCCAGAATCAGCGTGGATTGTAGCATCTGATGATTTTATTGTCAAAGATTTGGTCGCTTTTATTTCCTTAACTTTGCCGGCTTTATCGAGGGTCGCAGTCATGTGCTCAGCCTTTATATCGAGTGGATTTCCGTTATTTTTATAGATAAGACTTACGTCGCCGGATGCAGTCAATAGGTTTGGATAATGGCAAATTTTAGCGGCGGATAGTTCATGGTGTGGCGAAACTAATTTTGCATTATTCAGAGCCTCCGCCGATTCCCAGGGGTATTTACCGCTAACGGATTCCAGCGCGAATTTATCCCGAAAGCGTAGAATCAATTTGCCGCAATCTATGGATTGCTTCTGGGAAACCCCTCTGACATTTCCCACCAATGTGATTTGTTTGTTGGCCACGTCAAAAACATAGCTGTCGGCCAATAACGAGGAGTTATCTTTCCTGATGGCCACGCTGGTGTTTCCCTGGGCAATTTTTTTTTCGAAATCAACCGTGGATTTTTCCGTATTTATCCGCAGTCCGCCAGTGGTTATAAATTGCACATTCCCCACGAATTCACAAATTGGGTCCTTAATTTTGTTGATTTTTGTTGTGTCGGACCTAATGCTTCCGCTTTCGGTATCGGACAATTGAAAGCCAGAACAAACGTTTTGCAAAACATAGTTGCCCTTGGCGATCTCGGCAACGTTGCTGGAAGTCAAGGTAATTGCCTTTCCCTTGGCGTCGTAGCTTTTGTGAGCGAAATTTTTGAATGTGTAACCGGCCATACCGGCGGAAAAATGCGAAAATTCATTGGCGGAATTTTGAGAATTCGCCAGGAACAAAAAAATCACAGCGAGCACCCCGAGCGCCGATAGGGCAAACGAAATTGACAGCAATTTTACCAATCGTCTTTGGTTACGCAAGGCCGGCCCTTAGGCAGTCATGGATGTGTATAATGCCGCAGGGACGTCGATCTTCCAGGGCGACAATCAGCGATGTAATCTTTTTCTGATTCATAATTTTTGTGGCCTCCTGGGCGAATTTGTCGGGGGAAATGACGCCGGGATTGCCGGTCATGATATCGCAGGCCCTAAGTTCCAGGAAATTAGGTGCTATACTCCGTCTCAGATCGCCGTCGGTTATAATTCCGACGATTTTTCCATTCGCATCGATCACAAATGCGCAACCAAAAGATTTTTCTGACATTTCCCGCAAAACGTCCGGCATTGGACAATTTTCCATTACCAGAGGCAGATTAGTATGCATTAGATCGCTCACCTGCAGCAGCCGTTTCCCCAGAGTGCCTCCGGGATGCAATTTTTTGAAGTCATCGCGATTAAAACGTTTTCTTTTTAGAAGGCACAGGGCCAATGCGTCGCCCAGAGCTGCCATCACCGTGGTGCTGGTGGTGGGCGCGAGATTGTGGGGGCACGCCTCCCTAATATTCGGCATTTGAATCACAATTTTGGACGATTTTGCCAAAATACTGGAGCCATCGGCGGTTATGGAAATTACTTCGACACCAAATCTGTTGGCGTAATTCAACATTGGAATTAGTTCCTGGGTATTTCCGGACAGCGACAGCACCAATAGTATGTCGTCCGGAGAAATAACTCCCAAATCTCCATGACTGGCCTCCGCCGGATGCAAAAAAAACGATGGCGTTCCGGTAGAAGCCATGGTGGCGGATATTTTTCTGCCGATATGTCCGGCCTTGCCAATGCCTGATACTATCGTATGCCCGATTTTTGCATATATTAGATCAATGGCCGCAGTAAAATTTTCATCTAGACCGGCTGATGCTTGTCTTAATCCATCGATTTCAGTGGCAAAAACACTGTGGGCATAATCTAATTCATCGTTCATCTGTATTCCCATATTTCTATCACCGCCAGGTGGGATTGCAAAATTCTAGCATTTTCTGCCAGTATTTGTTAAGCGTTTCGAGAGATCAGAGGGGACGCCGTGCCGCCGCGACCTGGGATGCCATCGCCAACTCAAATAATCTCCCCGTGGTCTATGTCTTCTGGGTCGTTTATCTCCGGAATGATTGGTGGAGGCTGATCTTCACATACTGGTCTGTAATTCGGAGCGGAGCAGGTTTTCCGCAGTACGGCGGCAAAGAATCCGTCGGTGCCGTGTTTTGCCGGAGAAAGGCGCAGATAACCATCGCCGCTGGAAATGATCCCCAGATCATCCAAATGGATATTATCCAACCTAAATACCGGAAAGTTTTTCAGAAAGGCTGCTATTTGGTCTTCATTTTCTTCCATTAGCACCGAACAGGTGGCGTAGATCAATCTGCCGCCCCCGCGGACAACTTGCTGGGCTATTCCCAGTATTTTTTGTTGAAGCTGGCGTAATTCCTCTAGTCCAACCTCGTTGATGCGGGATCTCATGTCCGGATTTCTCCGCCAGGTACCGGTTCCGGAACAGGGGGCATCCACCAGGACTACATCAGCGCATTCTCCGTGTCTTTTCAGCCATTTATTCGTAAGTTCTTGGCATATAACGTTGCTGGTCCCAGCTCTCCGGAGGCGAATTTTCGCCTTTTGCAAGCGTATAACATTTGTATCCAGCGCAATAATCCTGCCGCGATTGTTCATGCTTGCCGCCAAAGCCAATGTCTTACCGCCAGCTCCGGCGCAGAGATCAACCACCATATCCGTTGGAGCCGGATTGCATACCCGGGCAACCAACTGGGATCCCTCGTCCTGCACTTCCGCAAAGCCGCTGCGCAGCACCGGGTCATGGCGTCCCACACGGCCGTTGAGAACCCGTAAACCCAGCGGAGAAAATTTTGTGTGTTCCACTAGAAACTCGCTTTTCAGCAGCATTTTTTCCACCTCACTTCGGGTTGATTTCAGACTATTAACTCGCAGATCGACTTTTGCCTCTTCGTTCAGCGCAGCCATTTCCTTCTCAAAATCTTCCGGCGGAAATACGCGTTTGAAATATGGATCCAGCCAAATGGGGTAATTCAGTCGAACATGCTGCGACAACTCCAGCGGAGTATTTAGCCGATTTAGAAAACGAGCATCAAAATCCGTAAACTTCCAAAGGTCTTTATTTTGCTGATAAAATATGTCGATGATTTTTTGATCCGACATCTTTGATTCGATTTTTAAAAATACCATTAGGAAATATTTGCCGAAATTGGTGCTGACGCCTTCCGTGTAAAGTTTTAAAATTTCCAATTTTCGAAATACGGAGTAGCAAAGCTCGGCAATCTTTCTCCGATCCTTGCTTCCCAGCCATCGATTAGCTCTGAAGAATTTATATAGTACGATGTCAAATGGGGAGTGGGAGTGGAAAAAAGCATCCAGCAGCTTGGTGGAGATTATAATTTCGTCAAATGGTTTCATAGTTCCGCGCGCTCCTAAATTATCGACCGCCGCCCAGATCACGGCTGATGTTTTTAACCCAACTTAATAAGTAATACACGACTTCACTACTTTTCGTCATCGTTTCTGGAGGTTATATCTTAAAAATTTATGTTGAACTTTTATTTCATCATTGCTAGGATACAGACAGTTTCATTTGGAAGGCGCAGTGGGGGGGTGTTTCGCTTGGAATATTTCGCCGGTGGTCGCTTTCTTGGGCGTTTGTTTAATAATAATTTTTGATGAAATGGAGTTGGAGTTGGCTAATGACTAAAACAGTGAATTTTATACCATTAAAAGATAAAGTTCTGGTCAAAAGGATAGAACAGGAAGAGCGGTCTCCGGGAGGGATCATTATTCCAGATACGGCCAAGGAAAAACCGATGGAGGGGGAAATCCTGGCGGTTGGGCCCGGCGTCCGAGATGACCAGGGGGTTCTGCATCCGCTGGACGTAAAAAAAGGCGATCGGGTCTTATTTGCAAAATGGGGCGGCACCGACGTAAAAATAGACGGCCAGGAATACACAATCCTGAAGGAGTCCGATATTCTGGGTGTCTGCGTAAAATAAGTCAACAATAGGGGGAACATAACTATGTCAGCGAAGGATATAAAATTTTCGGTGGAAGCGCGCGATAAAATGATGCGCGGCGTCGACGCTCTGGCGGATGCGGTCAAAGTAACGCTGGGGCCCAAGGGACGCAACGTCGTGATCCAACGGAGTTTCGGTGCTCCCAAGGTTACCAAGGACGGTGTAACCGTGGCCAAGGAAATCGAATTAACAGATAAATTCGAAAACATGGGGGCCCAGATGGTAAAGGAGGCCGCCAGTAAATCCAACGATTTGGCCGGGGATGGTACCACAACTGCCACCGTTTTGGCCCGGGCCATCGTCAAAGAGGCCCTTAAGGTAGTGGCTTCCGGCGTGAATCCAATTGATCTTAAACGGGGAATCGACGCCGGTGTCGCGGCTGTCAGCGATATGCTGAAGACGGCTTCGAAAAAAATCTCTACAGGGGCTGAAATTGCCCAAATCGGCACAGTATCTGCCAACGGGGATGCATCTGTGGGCGATATGCTTTCGCGGGCTTTCGAAAAGGTCGGAAAGGAAGGCGTAATCACCGTCGAAGAAGCAAAATCCCTGGAAACCGAATTGGAAATCGTTGAGGGAATGCAATTCGATCGTGGCTACTGCTCGCCTTATTTCGTCACCAATTCGGAAAAGATGACCTGCGAGCTGGAAAATCCTTATATCTTGATCCATGAGAAAAAGTTGTCGGTTCTGCAGCCCATGTTGCCGATTTTGGAAAAGGTAGCCCAGTCCGGTCGTCCGCTCTTGATCATTGCGGAAGATGTGGAAGGCGAAGCGTTGGCGACCCTGGTGGTAAACAAACTACGTGGTGGTCTGAAGGTGTCCGCCGTGAAGGCTCCGGGCTTCGGTGATCGCCGCAAAGCCATGCTGGAAGACATCGCCATCCTGACAGGTGGGCAGGTCATTAGCGAGGACCTTGGCATTAAACTGGACACCCTGGACATTAAAATGCTGGGCCACGCCAAGCGGATCCTGATCGACAAAGAGAATACCACAATTGTTGATGGGGCAGGCGCGAAACACGATCTGGAAGGTCGCTGCCATCAGATCAAGCGCCAGATGGAAGACACGACTTCGGACTATGATCGGGAAAAACTTCAGGAAAGATTGGCGAAATTGTCCGGCGGTGTGGCAGTGATCCGCATCGGTGGAGCGACGGAGATGGAAGTGAAGGAAAGGAAAGATCGTGTGGAGGACGCTATCAATGCTACCCGCGCGGCCGTTGCCGAAGGAGTGGTGCCAGGGGGCGGAATTGCCCTGCTGCGCGCTACCAAAGTCCTGGGCAACATGACCTATTCTTCCGAAGACGAGCGGCTGGGATTAAATATCCTGCGCCGGGCCATCGAGGCCCCAGCCCGCCAGATCGTCGATAACGCCGGACTGGATGCTTCCCTGATCATCGGTAAGATACTGGAGAACGACAGTTTCAACTATGGATTTGATGCTCGCAGAGGGGAGTGCACCGACATGCTAAAGGCTGGGATCATTGATCCGGTGAAGGTTGTCAGGATTGCTCTCCAGAGTGCCGCCTCTGTGGCCAGCCTGATGGCTACCACCGAGTGCATGGTGGCTGATAAACCCGAGAAAAAAGCCGATGCTCCAGCTCCTTCGGGCGGCGGAATGGGGGATTACGGATTCTAGAGCGGTTCTGAACTTGCTGTTTCTACGCGCCTTCCATTTCTGGGGGGCGCTTTTTTTTGCCACGGCGATGATCAGATAGGGTCGTTTTGAAACACCCCGCTGCTCTGCTGCAGAGGGCCACAATTCATAATAGACTTCTTTCGAAACATGCGCTCTTTCGGTAATTTCTGCGTCGCTTCGGTGCTCGGATCCTCATGTACCACATGTACACTGCGGTCCTGCGGTCCTGCGCTCCGTATGCTCCTATAAATTCCTCGAAATATCTTTGTTTGGAAAGAAGTCTAATGAATTCTGCCCTAGGTATATGATGGGGATACTGTTTATATGCGTTTTCGGGAACATTTTTAGGCCTCCCTGTCTATTGGCCGCGATTTCTTCGATGTATGTGTACTCGCGTGTCATGACGACAGCTCTATCCTCGAGCCCGCATTGTTCAATCACACCTAACCCATTTATGGATTGGTTCCTCAACTCATGGTCCGTAAGCAAAAGTACTTTCTTCTTATCCGGCAGGGAATTTATGTAGCCGACGGCTTCTAATCCATAGTTAAAGCATTTCACGACGACATGTTTCGCGGAGCCACCAACGCGATTCATCAAAACGCTTTGCACAGCAGGATCGTTATCCACCACCACCAGGATATCGTCTTTGTCTAGCACAATCTCCGACGCGAACCAGGACGGTGGCCCGACCTCCTGAAACGTCAGTAAGATTTTGGTGCCCACCCCCGGTTCAGATTCGATTTCCAGGCCGGCATTCATGGCACGTAGGGTAGCCTTTATCTGCTGCAGTCCGATGCCGTAGCCACCTGGTTTTGTGCTGGCAACCGGTATATCCTGCATAATATCGCGCACCATCTCCGGTGGCATGCCTTTTCCGTTATCTTTTACAAAAACTTTTACCGTATGATTTGCTATGAAAAAACCGAGGTCCACGACTCCTTTTTTGCCTTCAAGTGCCTCGAAGGAATTGTCTAGTAAATTGGATAGCATGCGACAAAAATCCGAAAAATTCCCACGTATGAACACAAAATCATCCGAAAAATCATGGGAATAATTGAACACCGCATTTGTTTTTTTATATTGATACATTTTACTGTAGAATATGCTGTGCAGACTAGAATATACCAACAGATATTCCAGATACTCCGGAGATGCTTCATGCGGATTCGCCATGCGTTTTTCCAGCAGATTACTGGCGATATTCTCGATGTTTGCCACAACGTTTCTCAGTGCCGTATATTCTTTTTCAGATAAACTCTGGCACCCCTTTGCCAACATCGACAATGCCACCAGCGGAGAACGAATGTCATGGGCTACCTGTTCTGCGATGGCCCTAAATTCGCGCTGCAGCTTGTTTTCCACCTCCAGCTCTTCGGCTTTCTTGCGGTCAGTTATGTCGACGGTCACCCCCAACACGGAGTCGATGGTTCCGGTCTCGTCCATTAATGGCTTTTTAGTGGATAACTGAACTAATTTATCGCCACTGGGCAGAAAAGAAATTTCCTCCACCGAGTAGGATTTGCCGGTCTTCATAACAGCTATGTCATTTTGCCTAAAGGCATCGGCCTGATCTGCAGAAAACAGATCATAATCAGTTTTTCCAACAAGTTCTGTGACCGAATCCACTCCTGCCAGCCTGGCAGCGAGAATATTAGCCACGGTGTAGACGCCGTCTTTGTCCTTTACATATACGCTACAGGGCAACTTGGAAAAAATATCCAGCACAAGGCTATAATCAAAACTATAATCGCTAATCATTCCCGCGAATTCACCGTCACTACGAAGTAGTCAATGTATCCTTTTTTATAGGATTTACATAGATTTAACCCGATTACATTATCCAGATGCTCCTGCTCAAGCCACTGGCCAAAGCCATTGAAAACTTTTGCCCCGATGGAGTGGCTTGTGGTGTAGAAGCCACATGCTTCAAACGCCGATACCACATCTCCGATGGGACAAAATACGTCGATTAAGCCTTCTCCGAAGAGCAAATTTTCCCTCATCATGCTCTGCACGCTATTGCTGGTGGTCGAAAGATGGGCGGTTAAAACTGCTCGACCGCCGCGTTTCAGGATGCGTTTTAACTCGATAGCCAGCAGGGAAAATTGATTGAAATGCTGCATCACTTCCACCGAAAACACCTTATCCACACTATGATCCGGTTGTCCGGTGGCGTTGGCAGGCGCCGCCAATAATTCTATTTTTGCTCCGTCCAGCGCCATATTGGTCGAAACATTGCGACGGGCTCTGGCAACCTGGGCTGGCAAAGCGTCGAGACCGATAAATTCCCTTATCCCATAGCGCAGCACAGCATCGGCAATTCCCATGCCGCGGCCACACCCGAGTTCCAAAACACGATCTCTGGTGGTTGGCTGCAACAAATCCAGTATGTAGATGTATAAATCGCGCGCACTTTTTATTCGATCTCCAATGCTTATTGGTTTATTGGGCGAAAAATCCTTCCAATATCCAAGATTTATATACCCCCCATGAAAAACATCCCGATCACCCCAATTGTCCTGAACTGCACCGTATGCCCCTTCTAATTTGTCGTAATCCGACAGATTCTCATTGACACAACAGCAGCCACCAGAACACTCATCTTCTAATGCATCGATACATGACATTTGCTCTCCTCCAACAGCCTAGACAAGCTGAAACAATAAATACAGCCTCGGTAGTATAGGTTGTAAAACCACCGCTGGCAATAGTATAGCGTTCAATTGTGGTAATTCAGCGCATCCGAGACGCAGATCCAGAAAGCGATGCCACACCGGCCTTCCTTTTCCGACTTTCGCTATTAGCTCCCCTAGGTAACATTCTATCTTTCTGATTTGGTTACGAAGAATTCAAATTTATCGAAGGAGACCTTCCCGAGTTTTCTCACAAAGATTATTCAACCGACACTGGCTCTTCAATAGACTTCTTTCCAAACAAAGATATTTCGAGGAATTTATAGGAGCATACGGAGCGCAGGACCGCAGTGTACATGTGGTACATGAGGATCCGAGCACCGAAGCGACGCAGAAATTA
>JAIRZD010000032.1 GCA_031267415.1 Holosporaceae bacterium | reverse complement strand
TCTTTCGAAACATGCGCTCTTTCGGTAATTTCTGCGTCGCTTCGGTGCTCGGATCCTCATGTACCACATGTACACTGCGCTCCGTATGCTCCTATAAATTCCTCGAAATATCTTTGTTTCGAAAGAAGTCTAATGGAGTAAAGGTTTTTCGAAGCAAGCTCAGTAAGCTTCTGTAAGCTTCTGCCAACCTGTGCAGGTCTATGCCCCTCGGAGGGCATGCTGGTTTTTTTATGTTCCCGGTGGCTGTATTTTGGTTGAATTCCAGGAAATCTCATATAGAATCTGTCAATGATGTGTCTGTGTTTAGCAAATGTTTACTAGCATGATGAAACTGTCCGAAATCGTTAGCTTTGAGCTCCCCGTGGAGATTGGGAACATGGAGGTATCACATATATGCGACGATTCTCGGGAGATCGCCGATGATTCTTTGTTTGTGGCCATAAATGGGTCCGCGGAAAATGGCGAGAATTACATCGTCGATGCCCTGAAGAAGGGAGCTCGCTACATCGTTCTCGAAGATAAAAATGGGAAAAACTGCGTGGAAATAAGGGAATCCGGAGCAGTATTTATATATGTGGATAATCCGCGGAAAGAGTTGTCTCATATCGCTTCCAAGTTTTTTCCCAATAATCTACATTCCATTGTGGCTGTAACCGGTACCAATGGTAAGACATCCACCGTTGATATAATTCGGCAGATTTGGACCCAAAGCGGACAAAAATCCGCCTCCGTTGGCACCCTGGGCGTCATCAGCGATAATGGCACAGAAAAATTATCGGCAAATTTAACGTCTCCCGGTCCCATAAAAATGCACATGATATTGAACCGCATGAGCACGGCTGGCATAGGTAATATAGCGCTGGAGGCATCTAGTCACGGCATCAATCAACATCGACTGGATAATATAAATTTTTCCGTCTGCGCCTTCACGAATATGAGCCTGGACCACATGGACTATCATAAGACCATGGAAAATTACCAAAAATCCAAAGAAAGATTATTTTCGAAAATAGCCAATGATAAAACCGTGTTTATTGTAAATGCAGATGATGTTTTTTCTAAAAAAATAGAGGCCATTGCCGCGGACAGGAATATCAAATGCGTAAGCTATGGGCACAATTCCCCCCATCTGAAAATCATATCCATTAGCCCGCAAAAAAGCGGCCAGCTGATGGAGTTTTCTTTTTTGGGCAAGAAATACGCCGTCAATTTGCCTTTATACGGGGCGTTTCAGGTCTACAATTCACTCTGCGCTCTGGCTACCTGCTACTATACTGGGGTCCCTCTGGAAGATATTCTGGATGCTCTGGAAAAACTGAAACTTATCACCGGAAGGCTAGAAATGGTGGCTAATTTTAGATCTGTTATGGTTTTTTTGGACTATGCTCATACTCCGGATGCCCTGAAAAACGCCCTCTTGTCCGCTAGGCACTATGCAAGAAAGCGACTTATAACAGTTTTCGGTTGTGGTGGTAATCGGGATCAACAGAAGCGCAAAATGATGGGGGAAATTGCCGAACAGTTCTCGGATTTCGCCTTCGTCACCGATGATAATCCGCGGGACGAGGAGCCGTCTTCGATTCGTCGCATGATCATTGCCGGAATGCGTTGCGGGAGGTTTGTAAATGTGCCAACGGGGCGCGAAAACGCCATCCGGGCTGCGATGGAGTTTGCGTCCGATGGAGATTGCCTGCTTGTGGCCGGTAAGGGGCATGAAACCTACCAGCAATTGGCTAGAAAATTCGTGTATTTCAGCGATCGGGATGTTATTTTAGATTGTGTAGATTCGAAATGAAGGAAATATTCTCAAAAGCAGAGTTATCTGCAGCGCTTGGACAACAGGTAAAATGCGGGATTTCTGGCATATGTATTAATTCTCGCGATGCGCGGGAGGGAGATCTCTTCTTCGCCATGCAAGGCAGCCGAGTCGATGGCCACGATTTTGTGTCGGAGGCCCTGAAAAAAGGAGCTTTCTTGGCGGTGGTGGAAAAGTTCCTACCGGGGATCGATGGGGCTCAGCAAATTCTTGCAAAAGCGTCATTGGATAAGCTGCAGGATCTGGCCAGATACAACGTCTCCCGCACTGCTGCAAAATATGTATCTGTGACCGGTAGCGTGGGCAAAACAACCACCAAAGCCATGATTTGTCACTTTCTTTCCAACACAAGCCGGGGGAATGTATTCGCATCCAAGGCAAATATGAATAGCCAAATAGGGCTGCCGTTCTGTGTGGCGCAGATGCCGCCGGATACGGATACGGCGATTCTCGAAGTTGGCATGAGCGGAGCCGGAGAGATTAGAAAATTGGTGCAGGTGGCGCAGCCGGACATGGCCGTTATTACCGCCGTCTGCGAAAGTCATCTGGAGTCCTTTGACTCGGCTTTTGGTATAGCGAAAGCCAAATCGGAAATTTTTGAGGGGACAAACCCACCGAAATCTGTTCTGATACCCAATGACTCTCCCTATACTGACTTTCTCGCGAACAGGGCGGGGAAACTTGGAGTGAAAGATATCTATACCTTCGGATCCGCGGAAGGAGCAGACGCGCAGCTCTTGTCTAGTAATTATGGCGACGGAAAGATTTGCGTGGAGGCAAGGATACTCGAAACAGCAATCAGCTATGAGTTGCGTTGCTGCAATATCGCCCTGGCACATAATAGCCTGATTGCTTTGTTGGCCTCTCACCTAGTTTCCGGAATAGCATTGCGGGATCTGGCGCTGCAGGCACCGTCTTTTCTGGTGCCGCCGGGACGTGGGGAAGCAATTTTCTTGAAAAACAGTGACATATTGCTGATAGACGATGCCTATAACGCGTCGCCCGCCTCCATGAAATCCGCCATCATGTCCCTGGCCCAACACCCACATCGTAGAAAAATTGCGGTGCTGGGAGATATGTTGGCGCTGGGTCCCGATAGCGTTCGTCTCCACGAAAATCTCGCGCCGACGCTGGATAAATTTGGCATAGACCTGGTTTTTGCCTGCGGCGAAATGAGCCGGCATCTTTTTAATAATCTACAGGAAAAGAAAAAGGGCTGCTGGTGTGAAAATTCAACGGAATTAGCGGCAAAATTACTCAGCGAAATCAATTCTGGCGACTGCCTGCTGCTAAAGGGATCGCACTCGATGCGCATGGATATTATTGTGGACGCTATCCGGCATCGGTACTGCGGAGGTGTGGCCCCGGTAAAAATGGATTAGCCCTATGTTTTATCATATACTTTTTCCGGCGCTACATTTTGTGTCAGGAATGAATCTGCTGCGCTACATCACATTCAGGACAATGTGCGCGCTTTTAACTTCGTTGTTGATTAGCTTTTTCATTTATCCCACATTTATCAAAAAATTGAAGGCCCCACAGCCAATAAGGGAGGACGGTCCAATTTCGCATGTGCTAAAAAAGCAGGGGATCCCCACCATGGGAGGCGCGGTCGTCATTACGGCTACGGTGGTTTCCTCGCTGTTGTGGGGAGATATTTTCAATAATTATCTAATTGCGCTGTTGCTGTTGAGTATTTCCTATGCGCTGCTGGGATTTATGGACGATGCCCTGAAGGTAAAACGAAAAAATTCTCGCGGCATAAGGGGGGAGAAAAAACTGTTTTTCCAGGTGATAATAGCTTTTATATTTTCCTATTCGGTAGAATTAATGCGGACTCCAAATATCATGGGACATCTTACATTTCCATTTTTCAAAAACTTTGTAATTGTAAATATGCCGTTGCTGCTGATGTTCACTACTTTTGTAATCGTGGGGAGCTCCAACGCCGTTAATCTGACGGATGGGCTGGATGGATTGGCGACATTTCCCTCCATGCTTGCGGCTCTCTGTTTTGGTATCGTATGCTATGTGACGGGGCACTCGGTGTTTGCCGGCTATCTGCAGATAACCTATGTGCCGTCCGTGGGAGAACTGAGCATATTCTGCGGCGCCTTAATTGGAGCATGTCTGGGATTTTTGTGGTATAATGCTCCGCCGGCCTCGATATTTATGGGAGATACCGGATCGTTGGCCATAGGAGGCTCGCTGGGAGGCATGAGTGTCATCGCTAAACACGAATTCGTATTGGCAATCGTGGGTGGGCTGTTTGTTATAGAAGCGATGTCTGTTATGATGCAGGTAACTTACTTCAGATTAACGGGAAAGAGAATATTTCTTATGGCTCCGATTCATCACCATTTCGAAAAAAAAGGATGGAACGAATCCACCATCGTCATTAGATTTTGGATTATTTCCCTTGTTTTTGCGCTGATTGGACTGGCAACACTGAAAATAAGATGATTTTAGATGATTTTATTAGATTTCTGTAAAAATAAACGCGTCGGCGTAATTGGGTTGGGGAAAACCGGCAAGGCTGTGGTCGATGTCCTGCTGAAGTCCGGAGCGCTGGTGGGAGTATACGACGACGTTGGAATAGACGATTTCAAATACAAGGGGCTGGATCTCACATTACTCTATTCGCCGGAGGGCAATTTGTTTTCCGATGATTGGAAAAAGTTGGATGTGATGGTGGTAAGCCCCGGCATAAGCATGCTATGGCCGCGGGCCCATCCGGCGGTACAATTTGCTCATAAACATAATATTTTGGTTACCAACGATGTGGATTTATTCCAGCGACAAGTGAGTGGCAGAACCACTATATGCGTCAGCGGCACAAACGGAAAGTCCACGACCACGGCTTTGATTGGGCATGTGTTCGCATCTGCGGAGCGAAAATCAGTGCTTGGCGGAAACTTTGGTCTTCCGGTGCTACTGACACCGGCGGACAGGGATTTTTACATCTTTGAATTGTCTTCCTATCAATTGGAGTCCTGCCGTCGGCTGGGGTTCGATACCGCCATCCTGCTGAATATTACGCCGGATCATATTGTGCGGCATGGCGGCATGCACGGCTATGTGGAGGCTAAACAGAAGATTTTTGCAAATTTTCGTGAAAAATCTCAGGCCATCATCGGCGTAGATGACGACTATGGTCCGGTTATCGAAGCACTTTTGGTGCGGCTGGGACATCCGAATATTATACCAATATCAGGTGCCCGCGTGCCGGATGCAGGTATCGGATGGCAGGAAAATAATTTGATAGACAATAGATACGGCAGCTATGATTTTGTGTGTAAAAGCGTGGAAACGCTGGATGGAGATCATAATCGCCAAAATATTGCCGCTTCCTATGCTGCCTGTGTCGTCAATGGTATTGAAAAACAAGAGTTTTGCGATGCGGTGGTATCTTTTGATGGGCTTCCACATCGTCAGGAGTTAATAGCTACTATAAATGGCGTAAAATATATAAATGACAGCAAGGCCACCAATGTTCAATCCACGAAGCAGGCGCTGCGGCGATTTAGTAACCTAATACTGATCCTCGGTGGACGTCCCAAGGATGATGGTGTGGAAAAACTGGCAGATTATTTTTCCAAAATAAAATATGCCTTTCTCATCGGGGAAGCGGCCGATGATTGGTATAAAATCATGAGGGCTCGTCGCGTTAAATGCGAAATATCGAATTCTCTGGATATCGCCGTCAATAATGCCTATAAAATGTCCAAATTATTGGATGCGGATATTGTGCTATTGTCTCCGGCCTGCGCCAGTTTCGACCAATTTAAGGATTTCGAGGACCGGGGCAATGAATTCCGGAGATGCGTCAAAAGAATAGAGAGAAAAACTTACAGTAGTCATAACGGCCATAAAAATACCAGAGATTACTAGTCCCATGATTTCATTCTCCAGAACAGATAGTGGGATTTTTGGAGCCTGGTGGTGGACCGTGGATCGGGTCATGCTGTTTTCGTTTTTTGCCATAATGATCTTTGGCGTACTTATGGCCGCTGCAGCCACACCGATGGTGGCCAATCGCATAGGATTGGAAAGATTTTATTTCCTAAAAAGACACCTGGCATATATGATTCCGTCGCTTTTGACGATTTTTTTTGTGTCCACCTTTGACAATGCCATGATCAAAAAGTTCTCTCTGGCGCTATTTGCTCTGTCCATCGGATTGATAGTACTTACGCTTTTAATGGGAGCCGAGACAAAAGGGGCTAAAAGGTGGGTGATGTTGTTCGGTTTTTCAATCCAACCTTCGGAATTTGCTAAACCAGCGCTGATGATAATAACCGCCTGGATGTTCGCGAAAGAGCAGGAGACCAAAGGGTTCCGAGGAAGATTTATGGCCTCCATTTCTCTGTCGCTTTTGGTATTTTTACTGCTACTGCAGCCGGATATAGGCATGATCCTGGTTACGACTTCCTGCTGGTTCGGACAACTGTTTCTAAACGGGTTATCCCTGTGGCTAGTGCTGGGGGCGGTGGTGTTTTTTCTGATATCTGCACTGCTGGCCTATATGTTTTTTCCCCATGTGACGCTGCGGGTAGATAAGTTTTTCAATCCCGCAGTGGGAGATCATTATCAAATAAACAGGTCGTTGGAAGCGTTTTCCAATGGTGGACTATGGGGAACGGGGCCCGGTGAGGGTATAATAAAAAAACATCTGCCGGACGCTCATTCGGATTTCGTATTTGCCGTTTTGGGCGAGGAGTTCGGGTTTGTTGTATGCCTGGCTGTTATTATTCTGCTGTGTTTTATTGTTGTCTATGGCATGACCAAGGCTTTGAAAGAAAACGATTTATTTTCCATTCTTGCCTCTGTCGGACTGTTGGCGCAATTCGGGCTACAGTCATTCATAAATATCGCTTCCACTGTCCATCTCATTCCAACCAAAGGTATCACATTGCCATTCATGAGCTACGGCGGATCTTCCATGTTGGCAGCCAGCATATCCGTTGGGATGATTCTGGCATTGGGTAAGCACAAGAACATCAGCTATGCCGGAGTTGGCTAGAGATTTTTCGTAAAAAGTTTCATTAATTTATCCGCGGCGTCCTGTTCGGCGTTCTTTTTGGACGGTCCCTGGCCAGTAGCCGATTTTTTGCAGGCTATTACTTCTATTTCAAAGATGGGATCGTGGGCTTCGCCGGTCATTTTTATCAGCCGATAAACCGGCAGTTCCAAGTTCCGTGTCTGGGTTAGTTCCTGGAGACGGGTCTTCGCATCTTTAGTTTTATGTGTTACTTCATAGGCATCATTTCCCAATAATTTTACAATTATATTCCTGGTTGTTTCAAAATTTGAATCCAAAAATACAGCGCCAACGACCGCTTCTACCATATCCGCCAGGGAAGATGAATTTTTATTGTCGGATACGAAAAAATCTTTGGGGATGGAAAAACAATCCAGCAATTTAGTTTTTTTTGCCAGGGCTATCAGAAATTCTGTACCGGCCATGGTCGACATTCTTACGGCCAGATCGCCTTCGGCATCAGCGGAGAAATTGTTGTACAAAAAATCTGCTAAAGCCAATCCCCACACCCGATCTCCAAGAAATTCAAGCCGTTCGAAATTTTTGGAAAAATTTCTGATGCACTTTCCGGTGCCGGGATGGACCAGAGCAACGCTAATCATTTCCCGGGATTTAAATTCATATTTAATTAGATGCTGTAATTTTAAAATATTATCGACAGCCATTAATTTAATTTCTTGAAAATTCTGTCGTATCTAATATTTTGAATCCACAACCATGGCTCCCATAGTTTTACGCCGTTGTCTATAGAATGTATGGTGCAGATTGCTCTTCCCATGATGTTTTCCGCTGGCACCATGCCAAGTCCGCAGCGGGAATCTTTTGAAAAGTCGCGATTATCTCCCATTACGAAATAATACCCCTCCGGCACCGTAATTTCTTCAAAACGATTGGCCTTGGACTCGGTGGCAAATTCATTGTAGGCGACAGTATGCAACGGAGCGTCTGAAAGCGGCAATTTTTCTTCATATAACATAAGTTCATGGAAAGCTCTTTGGTTGGTGTCCTTATACACCATCTTGCCCTTAAATGTTAACTGAGCAACGGCACCATTTACACTTATAACCCCGCCCAGGACACTAATTTTATCACCCGGCAGTGCTATGAGCCGTTTTATGACGTTGATGTCTTCATCTTCTGGAGCTTTGAATACTATAATCTCGCCGCGTTTCAGGTTCTTCCGGAACATTATCCTTCCGGAAAATAAATTTGGGCTGAACCAAATGCTATGTCGACTGTAGCCGTAGGCCCACTTTTCCACCAGGGGCATATCGCCTATGAGCAGCGTGGGAACCATGGAACTGGACGGCACAATGTAATAATCATAGACGAAAAATCTGAATAGCAGAAAGACGACAACAATGCCAGCGGGGACGCTAACATTTTCCCTAAAGAATTCACTTTTGCAAAATTTCTTTGCTTTTGATAACCAGGAGCGGCCAGATGGCTCAGAAACATCTGATGGCTCAGAACCGTCATCGCTATTTTTCTTTTCTCTAGGCATTGTTTACAACCATACTTACAATTATTAGCTATACTTACAATTATTAGCTATCTTTTTGAACACGTTCTCGTCTTTCGTGGCGCTCCTGAGCTTCGAGACTGAGCATGGCTATGGGACGCGCCTCCAGTCTTTTGAGGGAAATGGGTTCTCCGGTTTCTTCGCAATAGCCATAGGTGCAATTTTTAATGCGAATCAAGGCTTCGTCTATTTTGCGAATTAGTTTTCGCGCTCGCTCTTTGCTGTGTAATTCGTAGGCCAAGTCAGTTTCGGAGGTGGCGCGGTCTGCGACATCAGTGCAGCTTTTTCCTTCTTCCTGCAGATATTTCATGACGGCTTCGTTGTCTTTGGTCAGATCATTTTTCCAGCGCACAAGTTTCTGTCTAAAATACTCGCGCTGATAATCGTTCATGAACTCTTCTGTCGCAGACGGAGCATAACTAGGTGGCAGATCGCAGATTGTTTTTTCCTCATCCCGGATCACTGTGGCCTCCACGGACAATCAGGCCAGAGCTGCCTTTGCCTGGGACATAATGCCGGCAAACACATCCTTGTCATTTACGGCCAGCTCGGATAAAACCTTACGGTCCAACGATATATTGGCCCTGGCTAAACCGCACATCAGTTCCGAGTATTTGAGACCATACTCGCGGGCGGCGGCGTTTATTCTAATGATCCACAATCTCCGCAGATCCCGGCGGCGATTTCTCCTGTCCCGGTAGGCGAACTGCATCGCCTTTTCCCAGCGCTCCAGGGCCGAACGATAGCAGCTGCTGGAACGTCCTATGTACCCCGCTGCCTGCCTCACCATCTTCCGATGACGTGCATGGGTTGTTACGCCTCTTTTTACTCGTGACATTGGCTATCTCCTCAACAATAGGGCATATACTTCTGAACGTTTTTGGCGTCGCCACTGCTTATAATGACCCCAGCACGCGACTGCCTCTTCATTTTCTGGGGACGCTTTCGTAAATTATGCCTCTTATAGGCGGAGTGGGCCGTAAACAATCCGGACGCACTGATGCAAAATCTCTTTTTGGCTGAGCTCTTGGTTTTTAATTTCTGCATTCTATCCTCCATTAACCTGCCCCACACCTTGCGACGTACAGCCACAATACCAAAGGTGAATATGTATATCAGAAAAATGGGCGCTTGAACAGAGGCTATTTAGCTCACATAATCTTTTGCCGCTCTTTTTTGGCCTCCTTGCCGACGCCATCCCTCGCACTGTCTATTTTTTTTGTTTTATTAACGTTTTTTTACTATTATTGA
>JAIRZD010000024.1 GCA_031267415.1 Holosporaceae bacterium | reverse complement strand
TCTTTCGAAACATGCGCTCTTTCGGTAATTTCTGCGTCGCTTCGGTGCTCGGATCCTCATGTACCACATGTACACTGCGCTCCGTATGCTCCTATAAATTCCTCGAAATATCTTTGTTTGGAAAGAAGTCTAGTAAACTGGGCCGAAAGAAAAGTCAAACGGATGGTTTCGTTTTTTCATAGTGCAGCAGCGGACATCCGGTTATGGACGGATTTTTTGCAAGATAATCGTTTGTGTTAAATTTATCGGATGGATTGTATCCTCTTTTCCAGCCGTATTTCAGGTAATGAAATTCAGGAGAAAATATTGATCTCTTTATATGCGGGTACTGATTTAGATACCACGTTCTATTGAAGAACTTAGATCTTTTTATTTTTAAAACGTCGGCGTTTTGCCTGCTATAAACGGGTAGTTGGCAAATTTTTATCAGTTTACGATCGTTATTCGTTGTTCTCTTTGTAAAAAAGAATCGACCTAATTTGCGCAGTGATTCTTGGAAAAACCACTTAAAACTCCAATCAAAGCCCTCGATCTTGTATCCCTGCAGGATAACCATAGCTCCAAAAATTCGTTCCAAGGTATGTGCCAACAAATTATCATTTATTAGCGGATTACTTTCTTCAAAATCATCAATTGTATAGCCTGCCTGCTGTATTGGTTTCAGTAGCCTAGATCTTACCAGGAACATGGTACCGGCAATAAATTTCATGGAATTTGGAACTGGGAATTTTATCCTTGCCATTTCTTGCGGGATGCCGAAAAGGCAGCCATCACTAAATTTTTCTTCGTCCACGATTAGTGACTGTGCGCCTATCATTCCCAATTTCTCATCGGATTCCATGGCAGCCAGATTTTTATTTATGATATCGTCCTGCAGCAAAGAGTTCAACAAGGTGCTACGCCAACCATCAATCGGAAGGAATGGAAAGGTTAATTGGCCACTTAGCGGATTTTTCGTGTGAATTTTCAGCACATAATCATAATCATCCAAATTTATTTTATTAATTACATGTAAAAAAGGAGCGACATCGTAACCTTTATTGGGGACTATGAGGATATTTGATTTGCCGGAGGATTCTTGTATTTTTTTTATGGTCGATTCATCGTTATCAACCATGGTCACAAACAAATCGGCAATAACCCGCGGGGTACGCAGAAGTTTATTGATATAAAACAGCATCTCTCCGGTTTGGTTCTTATAAAAAATATGCAGATGAATGGCAATGCGCCGATTTTTGTGTGGAACATCTTTTGCGCATTTGCCTGGCCACATCATCTTTCTATCTCTCCCCGCTCTCCCCACGATCTCCCTGATCTTCATCTCTGCTCCGTTTATACCATACCTGCCGGCGCCGGACAACGGCTCGCGGATACGATTATTCCATTAGACTTCTTTCGAAACATGCGCTCTTTCGGTAATTTTTGCGTCGCTCCGGTGCTCGGGTCCACATGTACACTGCGGTCCTGCGCTCCGTATGCTCCTATAAATTCCTCGAAATATCTTTGTTTGGAAAGAAGTCTATTGGATTTCTTTCGAAAGGGGGGCTATTTTTCCAATGATATTTTAATGTTTTCAATGTCTCGCTTGGCGAGGATCTCGATGCCTAGCAGCAGTGCTTTTTTTTGCATTAGGGGATCGCTGTATATTCCACTAACTATAATGGAACGATCTTTCATGTCGCTGAGCGATATTACGTCAATGCCATTCATGTCGCGTTGCTTTAGTTCATAGTCACAGAGCAGAAAAAGTCTGTCTTTTTCTGCAAATGCCTTGACAAAGTCTATGGTTTCCTGTCCTTTTGTGAAAAATTGCAGATCAATTTCGGTTTTGTAATCTTCGAATTTCGAGCTCCACACATAGCGCATTAGCGAATAGTCATCCAGCACGATAATTGTGTCTCCGCGCTTCAACGCAAGCTCGGCTGGAACGCCGCCGGGAGCTTCTTCGGCAGAGATTTGCCGATATTTCGTCACAACGACACTCCTTTACCTTCGGTACAGCATTATTAGAAAGGTTACTGTCCCGCAGGATATCAAAGCCAATAGCGAACCGTACATTAGGACCGAATCTTTAAATATACTAGCATGTATCACGGTGATGATTTGGCTAATATTGAAGCCAAGAAACATCATCAGAGAAAGACTTTCCGCATTTTTAGTTTTATATATTTTCACGGCTTGGGGCACAAACAACAGGGCGTTGACAAACAGACAGAATCCAAATGCTACTTCTATAAATGTGCCAAAGTCCTCAAAGTACACCTATTAACCTCCAGCGCGCACCAACCTGCGGTTGCAAAACTGCGTCCGCGACACGTACGAAGAATTTATAGCTGACTTTACTAAGGTTTGCAAGTTTATTAAAATTTAAATGATTAGGTGAAGAGGAAAAAATGAAATGTATCGTTGGCATGTCCGGGGGGGTGGATAGTTCTGTATCTGCTCTCCTCATGAAGCAGAAAGGATTTGACACCATTGGCTGCACTTTTAAAATGTTTGATTCTGCCGGCTCCTGCAGGGCCGTCGATGATGCCAAACAGGTCGCGGAGTTCCTTGGAATACGACACGAAACCATCGACTGCCGAAATGATTTCAAAAAATACGTGATGGATTATTTTGTGGACTCCTATGGCAGTGGGACAACGCCGAATCCCTGCGTCATGTGCAATAAATTCCTAAAATTTAAGTATCTGGATGAAATTCGGGAAAGACATGGGGCCGATCTTATGGCAACCGGTCACTATGCGAGAACCATAATGCCAGCTGTTGGTGGCGAGATGGAATTGCATCGCGCCCAGGACAGCAGCCGAGATCAAAGCTACTTTCTCTATGCTTTGGATCAGACAATTCTATCGAGGCTGATGTTCCCGTTGGGGGAATATAACAAACCACATGTTAGAAAAATTGCCGAGGAAAATGGTATCCATGTGGCACAAAAATCCGATAGCCAAGACATATGTTTCATTCCGGATAATGACTATATATCATTTCTGCGGCAGCATTCAGCCGATGGGTTCCGGGAAGGCAATATAACAGACTCGTCTGGGGCAATATTGGGACGACACAGGGGCATTGTTTATTATACGGTTGGCCAGCGCAAAGGACTGGGATTATCCGACGGGCCGTTTTTCGTCCAAAAAATAGATGTCGATCGCAATGAAATAATCGTTTCTCGCCAAAAGGACAATCCGCAGGAGACTATAATATACCTCCGCAACGTCAACTTCATAAACGGTGAATTTCTGGGGGATTGTAAGGTGCAGGTGCGGCTGTGCGGTAAAAAATTGTCTGCCGGCGTCGCCAAAAATTCCGATGGCTATTTCGTGAGGCTACACGATCTAGAATTTGGCATAGCTCCCGGGCAAAGCTGCGTTTTTTTTGACAATTCCAGGGTAATCGGCGGCGGAGTTATGGTTTGAAGTTAGTAGAGCTAGCGCTAGCGCTAGACCTAGACCTAGAGCTAGACTTGACTTCGAAACATCCTCATCAAAAATTTTCACGAGGCGCCCCGGGACACATTCCTGATTTGCTTGCAAGTTGCGTGTAATTGTGCTAGAAGCTGTAATCTGTTTTATGCTACTGAGGTTTTATGGCCAAGAAAATTGTTGGATATGTTAAGCTGCAGGTGTCGGCCGGAAAGGCAAATCCATCTCCTCCCATCGGTCCCGCTTTGGGTCAGAGGGGGCTGAACATTATGGAGTTCTGTAAGGCTTTTAATGCCCAGACCCAGTCCTACGAGGTAGGTACTCCACTGCCGGTTATCATCACCGCCTACGGCGACAAGACTTTTTCCTTTGTGATAAAGTTGCCTCCGGTTTCCTACTATATAAAACAGGCTGCGAAGCTGAGCAAGGGATCCGCTACACCTGGGAAGGGGGCCGCGGTCGGCGCCATCACCATGGATCAGGCTCGGGAAATAGCTGAAAAAAAGATGAAGGATCTGAATGCAAACGATCTGAACGGCGCCATTCAAATGGTGATCGGCTCGGCTCGATCAATGGGAATGGAGGTACGCTAATGGCAAAGTCTGGAAAAAGATACAGAGCTATCGCGCAAAAAGTTGGAGCTGGCAGGATATTCGGCCTGGCGGATGCTGTGACCTTTCTCAAGGAAAACTCCACCTGTAAATTTGACGAGACCATCGAGGTAGCGATTAATCTGAACGTGGATCCGCGCAATGCTGACCAAAATATCCGCGGTATGGTGGCAATGCCATCCGGGACAGGAAAGCAGGTGCGTGTGGCCGTGTTTTCCCGGGGCATTGTCGCCGACGAAGCCAGCGCTGCCGGAGCAGACATCGTCGGAGCAGAAGATCTGGCGGAAAAAATTAACGCCGGCGAAGTGAATTTTGACGTCTGTATAGCCAGTCCTGATATGATGGGAATAGTTGGGCGCCTTGGTAAAATACTTGGTCCACGGGGGCTTATGCCGAACCCAAAATTGGGTACCGTGACGTCGAACGTGGCTGCCGCCGTCCGCAACTCCAAAGCCGGTCAGGTCGAATATCGTCTTGATAAAAGCGGTATCGTGCATGCCGGGCTATGCAAGGTAAGTTTTCCTGGTGAAAAAATCGAAGAGAATGTCAAGGCCTTTGTTGGTGCGGTGATGAAGGCGAAGCCGGCCAGCGTGAAGGGCTCCTACTTGAAATCCGTAACGATTTCCAGTAGCATGGGCGTAGGATTGACGCTGAGCACCAGCGAGGTTCTTTCTTTTTGACGTTGGTTTTGTAAAGTTCGGTTTATCGGAGACCATCGGCGCGCAGGCTTAAATATGCCGATGTAGATTGACTGGGTCGGGGGTTTTGCCCAGGATAGTCTCCCTGTTTTATTGTTTTTTGCGGAGGTTATCTTGAAGAAGATCCAAAAGCCTGGCGTAATTGCCGAGATAAGAAAAAATTTCACCGAAAGCGAAGCCGTTTTTGTGGTTACTCAAAATAGAATGACGGTGGCGAACTCCGATGACCTGCGGAGGAAATTACGGGCTGCTGGCGGGATCTACCTGGTCTGCAAAAACACGCTGGCGCGGCTCGGCGTGCAGGCAACGGCCTTTGAAACGGTAAAGCCTTATTTGACAGGGCAGACGGCGCTGGTTTTTTCCAAAAACATCGCTGACACTGCTAAAGTAGTGCAAGAATACGCTTCCAAAAGTGATAATAAAATATCGGTTGTCTGTGGCGGCTATGCCGATAGACTCTTGACGGCCGATGATGTGGTGATGCTAGCTAAATTACCGTCCATGAATGAATTGAGGGCAATGTTCGTTGCCCTGATTCAAACACCGGCTCGGCGATTAGCCACGTTGTCACAGGCTCCGGCATCTCAGATTGCCAGAGTCCTAGGAGCTTATTCTGAGAAATAATTTGCAATTCTAACCAAGGGAGAAGAGAAAATGAGCGCAAATTTAGATAAAATAGTGGAAGAACTTTCGAAGTTGACGGTTTTGGAAGCGGCGGAGTTGAGTAAAAAACTCGAAGAGGCCTGGGGGGTCTCGGCGGCAGCCCCTATGGCTGTGGCTGCAGCGGCTCCAGCTGCCGCAGCGGCTGTGGAAGAGAAAACTGAATTCGACGTCGTACTGGTAGAGGTAGGTAGTACAAAAATAAATGTCATCAAGGCTATCCGGGAATTGACCGGGCTTGGACTGACCGAGGCGAAGGCGTTAGTGGAATCGGCCCCAAAGACAGTGAAAGAAGCTGTTTCCAAGGATGAAGCTCAAAAAGTAAAGGCGAAATTGGAAGAAGCAGGCGCAAAAGTCGAAATGAAATAAGCAGTTGAATAGGACGGGAAGAAATCTCCTGTGAAATTAGCAGGGAAACGGCTGGGACCTAGAAATACAAAGCTGTGGCATGCGGCGTTGACCGTGGTTTTGATGTCTTTGTCTTTTGCGAGTGCCGCCAGCTATAAGTTAGCGACCTTTAGCCTGAAAAATGGACTAAGGGTCGTTTGTTTGCGTAAAAAAACATCTCCGATTGTCTCTTTTTCCATCTGGTACCGCTGCGGCTCGATGTGCGATCGCCTTGGAAAGTCCGGAGTGGCCCATTATCTTGAACATATGGTCTGCGCGTCTGCCGGTGGCGAATTTAAAGATTTTCTGGAGAAAGTCGGCGCCGATCACAATGCCCTCACGTCTCTGCGGAGCATTTGTTTCTATGAAATAGTCCCCATGGAATATTTGGAAACCGTCTTTGGCTACGAAGCCCGGCGGATGGCCGAGCTCGACATGCAGGAAAAAGTGTTTTTGTCGGAAAAAGGTGCGATTCTCGAAGAAAGGAGGATGACCCATGACTCTTCTCCAGCCGGCGAATTATACGAGGCCACCGTCGCCAACGCCTTCAACCGTCACATAGGCGGCATAAGCGTCCTCGGCTGGGAATCGGAAATTAAAGACCTGCAGTTGCAGGATTTGCGGGATTTTTACGATGAATGGTTTGCTCCCAACAATGCCATTATACTGGTGGTTGGCGATTTCCCTGATGTGGAGTATCTGAAAAAAATAGCGGAAAAACATTTTGGCGCCATCAAAGAAAAAGTGCAGCAGCCTCCGGCGGAAAACGGTGCTAGACCGTCCTTGTTTAAGGAAATTACACTCGCTTCTTCCAAAAATAGTAGCTGGAATGTGGAATATATCTATCATGTACCGACAACCTACGGCAACGATATCCGCAAAAACATAGGGCTAGAGTTGCTGATTTCGGTTCTAAATCAGCCGGATTTTTTCCTGAGAAAAACCATGGAACACCACCTAAATATTGCCCATTCGGTGGTGCTTGCTTATTTGGCGAAGTACTTCCAGTTTGACGTTGTGTCCATCGACATATGCTGCTCCTCCATAAACAATAATTCAGAAAATGTATGGAATTATCTCAGGAAAAAATTATTAAATATTGGGCTGACGAAGGGCGATCTGGATGTCGTAAAGAGCCAGCGCCAATTGGCTTTTGCTCACAAAGAGGACAATATAGCACACATATCAATGCACATCGGTCAAATGTTGTCGCTGGGCTATAAACCGGAGGATATTCAATCCATGGACGATATTTTGCAATCCATTAGGCCGGAGGAGTGCAACGAAATTCTGCGGGAAATTTTTTCTCAGGAACCGGTGCTTATTAGCAGAAGTGTACCAAAGGACCATGACCGTGATTAGGTTTTTACTCTTTTTTCTGGTCATCACAATTAATGTCGTAACCATTGGAAGATGTTCGAACATAAATCCAGCGGTTGAAAAATCCTACGGCGTAAAAACCATGAAGAGCAAAAGCGGCGTCAATTTTCTATTCCGGCAGGACCCCGACACTCAATTGGTGCACATTCGCATAGCATTTAAATATTCCGGCGCGGCTTATCAGGAAAAGGGCAAGGCGGGGTTGGCGAATTTTTTTTCCAGCGCCATTTTTTGCGGTTGCGGAGAGTATTCATCGGTTCAGCTGGAGCGGGAAATTGAGAATCTGAGCGCTATCCTGGGCTGCACAGCCAGCTGTGACGCAATTACGTTTGCAATGACAGTTCCCAGGTTAGTCCTGAAGAAAGCGGTGCTACTGCTTAATACCATCTTGACCAAGCCGGCATTCGAAAAAGATCGCCTAAGGCTCGTACAGAATAGCATACTGGCGCAGTTACAGAATTATACGCGTGGATCAGTCGGCCTAGTCAGCTCGTTATTTATCCCATCCATAATTTTCGAATCTCATCCATACGGAAGTGGGGAAACAGGAACGGCGGAAGATTTTGCAAAATTATCCGTCGACGATTTGCATAAATACAAAGCCGACTTCATTAACATTAGCAATGCCGAAGCCTGCATCTTCGGTAATATTTCTGCAGAGGAGGCCACGGATGTACTTGGCACTCTGCTAAATGGCGTCCCGGTTGGGGGGCCACACAAAGATACGGTAATGGATATCGATCCAATTATAAAACCAATGCAGAAATGGGTTTATGAAAAAACTCCCCAGAGTACCATTTGGTTCGTTCTAAAAACCGCCGGATATCATTCACCCAAGAGATATAGCGCCGATGTTCTCGGGGTGATTTTTGGTAAATCTACCCTCTTCAATAGTAGAATAATGTCCCAGCTAAGGACCAAAGAAGGCCTAATATACGGCGGAGGCTGCTACATTCTACACCTAAATCACGCCAGTTATCTGCTGGGAGTTTTAAAAACCGAAAATTCTAGCGTTCCAAAAACCATTGAGCTCCTGAAAAAAATCATCGAAGATCTTCGGGTTAACGGCGTAACTGCGGAAGAACTGGATTTCGCCAAAAGTCATTTAAAAGGTTCGGCCGTCGTGGCCCTAGGGACTTCCGCCGGCATGTGCGATTTCTTTTTCCGGGAGATGCTCCACGGTGGCACCGAAACAGCGCTGGACGATCTACTGAACGGAATTAGTGCCGTTCAACTGAAAGAAATAAATGCCTTTGCGGCAGAAACACTGGACGAAAATAATATGCTATTCGTAGTAATTGGCGGGACCGAGTAATGCGTTGGAACATAATAGACTTCTTTCGAAACATGCGCTCTTTCGGTAATTTCTGCGTTGAAGGAAGTCGAATATTCGCCGGACTTTTGGTTCTGTATTCATTGCCGGCCTTCGGCAACCAGGAAGGGGGCGATGACGGTGTAAAAGAATTGCCTAAATGCACTCTGAGCAACGACGTGAACGTTGTTTTGCATGAAGATTTCAAAATGAACTGCCTGCTAATTGGCGTGGTATTACATGTGGGCAATCAGGATGTTCCGCCGAATAAATTCGGGATCATTGATATCATTGCCCATAATATAATTCCGGCTAAAATGCACGATGCACTCCGGAGGCTGGGTATAACTTATGAAGTGTGCACCGGCGACTTCTGTGTGCAAATTTTAGCGAATATCAATCCAAAAAGAACGAAAGATTTTCTGGATATCATATATAGTTGCCTAGTCGGCATATCCGTGGAAAACCTGGAAAGTTATCGTAAATATGCGGCGACATTGCAGCAGCTGATGACCTGCGTCGCCGCCAATGCTTTGGATTACAATATTGTTGCCGGGGTAAAATTTGCCAATAGATATCCACGATCGTTTTTTAGCGAAAAATATATGGATGCTATCAGCGCTCAGGAGGTAGAAAATTTCTACAGAACCCATTTCCAGGCGTGTCCCATTAGTATCATTGCCTGTGGGGCCATTGGATTTAAGGGATTGATAAAAATGCTGCGGGGCTCCTCCTTTAGTAAATTATCAAAACGCAGAAAATATGTTGTCCCTGATCTTCAAAAGTTGGGCAGCTATCGGGATATTACGCTGGAAAATAAGCACATGCGCAACGGGATTATTTATGGGTACCTGCTAGATGCTGAAGAAAATAAGCAATTTGGGAATGTTTTCAATAAACTTCTGGCACATGAAATGTTCAAGCATTTCAAAAAAACCTATCCATTGATCATGGGTTACGAAGTTACTGACGCGGGGATTAGCAATGGCCGTTTAAAACTTGTAAAACTTTACCCACGCTCGGACGTGCCTTTGGCATCGCTGGAAAACGCCTATCGACTCTTCGAAAAAAAAGCTTGCAGTGTCGAGTATGCTCCTGAATTTTTTAGCAAAATCGCCTATGAACAGAGTGTTACTCGTCGAATTTTCTTGACAAATTTACAGGAGGCCTATGCTGCGATATTGAAAGCCTGTCTGCGGGGCGAAAATATAGCGAATTCTGAGGCGACAAAAAACAGTCAGGCGAATCCCACAGAAATAAAAAAATTCCTGGGGAAAGTGTTCAACAAGGAAAAAATCTTCAAAATAACGACCAAGTTTAAGGCGGATAACTAGCCATGAGCAAAAATATAAAAAACATTGCATGTTTTGTGGCGGCTGCGTTGATATCCACTCCTATTCTCATGAAAAAGGCACACAATAAAACGCTGGAAATTTGTAGTGTTAACAATAATATGGATATAAAAACGTCTCTGGTGAATATAAATAGCGGTGACATTGTATATGTAAAATATCGGTTCAAAAATGCCGGCGTATTGCACAATGATATTTCAGAACATGGGATTTCCCTCCTGATCTCGCGCCTGTTGTTCAATAAAATTGGAGGATTATCGGCGGAAGAGACCTCCGAACGGCTATTGGATTTGGAGGTGCGCTGTTTCACCGTGGCGGCTGATGAAGACGATTTTGTGTTCTCATTTTTCGTTACCAAAAGCAAAATATTGGATGCTATGAATTTTATATCGTTGGCATTTTCAGCCCCCGGATTCTCCCATGCTGACCTGGAACAGGTAAAGCGTCTATATCCAGTCGTGCTGGATCCCGAAATGGCAAGCCCAGGCGATCTACTTCTGGATAAAATGCTCAGCATGCTGTACGCTGACAGCGTCTACGGACTAAGCACCACCGGCAGTTCCCAGGCCATATCCTGCGTAACCCTAAAAAGCCTGCAGGAATTTATGGCCAACAGGTTTACACGCAGTAATTTGGAGGTAATTTTTGTTGGAAAAATATCTCAGTTTGATACAGCCGGATATCTGGAAGCCTGGGGAAAGTGGATGCCTGCTGCTGATCCAATGGCAAAGGTGGCAGCCCCAACACTTTCGCCTTCCATGTCAGGCGAATCCGTTGCTCTGATAACAAAGTCCGAAATGAGAGCAGTGGCCGGCGTCATGACTGCAATCCGCCTGGATGACATGACGGAGCAGGAAGAGGCTGCTGCCCACGTCATCATGAGCACAGTATTTGATGACAAAATCGGCGATTTTATCAATGGATTAAGGGCAGACGGCATAACCCATAACGTTTTTTATCATTATTTGGATAGGTCGTGGTCGAAGGTTTTTTACTGGATTGCCTACATCGCCAAGGATGATTTGCAAAAATACTTGGCATATACTACGCGAAAAATACAGGAATATTTTGTGAAAATAGATCCCGGAGCATTGGAGGAAACCCGAGAATTTTTTGTGAAAACAGCCGACAATGGATTCGAATCTTTGAATGATTTGGATATAAAAATAAAAAAGGCATCTCTGCCGTTCGACGAGATCCCCAGGAATTTGCTGCAGAAGGTAGCTAAAAAGTTATTTGATCCTTCCCGGATTAGAACGGTAATAGTGAGCGATCTCAATAGACTTCTTTCGAAACATGCGCTCTTTCGGTAATTTCTGCGTCGCTTCGGTGCTCGGATCCTCATGTACCACATGTACACCGCGGTCCTGCGGTCCTGCGCTCCGTATGCTCCTATAAATTCCTCGAAATATCTTTGTTTCGAAAGAAGTCTAATGCGTTGCCGAAGGATTCCTAGCTCCATCTGACTTTTGCCTTTTCCAGCGTTTTCTAATTTTTCCGACCACGTTTTTTAGGGACGAAATCCCTGATATCAGCAGCAATGCCAAAATCATTAGCCAGAAAATTGTGTCTCCATATTGGGCATATGTGGGGAGCTCTGCAATTTTATGGGGAATAAAAAAATCCATAGCGCCGGCTGTGTTTATGTCAATACGGCTCAGTTCTCGACCACAGCCATCGAATACGGCGCTTATGCCGTAATTTGCGCATCGCATTAGTGGCAGTCCTGTTTCTATGGATCGACATCGGACAATTAACAAATGTTGGTATGGCTCCGATGTATAACCGAACCAGGCATCGTTGGTGACATTTATTATGGCGTCCGGCAGCGGACCATTTTCCGGAAAAAAATTCTCCGGAAATGCTGCCTCGTAGCATATGTTCAGCAGAAAGTTTAGACCGTTGATGGCTAATATTTTCGGAGATTCTCCCAGGTCAAAATCGCCTATGCTACTGGCTATGCTCTGGAATGCCGACGGAATAAAACCGCGAAATGGCACATATTCCCCAAAGGGCACCAGTCGCCTTTTGTCGTAATTCAGCACATTTTTTCCAAGATGATCGATGGTGACAATGCTGTTATATATTTTTGAAGAAACGATATCCTGGCGAACGGCTCCGGCCACCAAATACACATTCTGCGCCAAAATTTTTCGACAGAGGTCATGGAACCATTCGAGCTTTTCCTGGTACAGATATGGGATGCTGGCCTCGGGCCACACAACGAACTCCACATTGGAATTTCCATGGCTGAGGTTGAGGTGTTCCTGCAAATTTTCCCTCGACAATTTTGGATTATTTTTTTTCTGTTGCGCCAGATTACATTGCACCAGTCGAGCCCGATGGCTACTCCAGGAAGTTTCATGCGATAGCGTTCTAAAAATACCAAATAACGTCATGGTAATTAATAATCCAGCAGCAACGACGGCGAATGCCACAGCCTTTGGTCGATCATTTTTTTTATAAAATACAAAAGACGTTCCACACAGGCAGGAAATCGCCATCGTTGTCAAGTTTAGCCCGTGCGTGCCGTAGAGACAGATGGTCTGCAAAAATATTTCATGACATCCCCATATATAAGCCGGCAACAGCCAGGGAAATCCGAAGGAAAAATGGCCATATATATACATTATTATACAGCTGAATGATGAGTATAATATGACGCCGTTGAGAATGCCGTCGGCCATATGTTTTGCTAGTAGCCAACCGATAGATAGCTGCAGCGCAAAATATGCCGGAACCAGAATCACGGCCACTGGTATTAGCCAGCCGTGGGTTATTATATCCAGGGTAAGCGGGTATACCAGCCAATAGAGGCCGGCCACGTGCATAAATAGAAAAAAAATGAACGCATCGAAAAAAGCACAGTCATTGTCTAGCTGAGTCTGTGCAAAAAACCACGCCATGGCCAATATAAACGCTGGAAATAAATTTATGGGAGCAAAGCCCAGCGCCGCAATCATTCCGAAAAACGCATAGCCCATGCGACGGCTAGTTAGAAAATCGTTTAGTGAGAAAAAACCGAACATTTTGCCTATTCAAAAGTGAAGCGCATCACACCAGGAACCGACGGTTGGAAAAGAGTGCGTTCCAAAAAAACATCGACTAGCATCCGGAAGTTTAGCATTTTTCGCAGGCGATTGTTTAGCAAATTTTGAATTATCCGAATTCTTTTATCTAGAGACTAGCCGACCAGGATATGGGTGGCATCATGTCTAGGCAAAGAGCATGTTCAAAATTCCGCGCATTGGCACATCGATGGCGAAATGGAATAGGCTGATGTTGCTCCCCACCAAGGTGGATAGTTGGCGTAAAAACATCTCGATGGCAATTATTATGAAAAAACCAAATGGCTCCAGAGCATAGTAAGTACCCACAAATTTTTCCGGCATCAGGGCTGCTGCAACGCGACTGCCGTCCAGCGGCGGAATTGGTATAAGATTAAGGAAAAACAAGCACAGATTGGCTATTACAAAATGAGCGCAAAATTCACAGAGGGGAGCGGCCGTTATGTTAATATTATTCAGCAATAGCGCCATCGCCAGAGCCAGCAATAAATTGCACAGAGGTCCGGCTATCGCCACAATCGCCATGTCCACCAGCGGATCCTTGAAGTTTCTAGCGTTCACCGGAACTGGTTTCGCATAGCCGATTACGAATGGGAAATGCAATAGATATAAAATTCCAGGCAACAGCAGCGATCCAACCAAATCGAAATGCGTGTGTAATTTAAATCGTCCGGCTTTTTGGGCTGTATTATCGCCCAAAGCAAAGGCCGCCAGTCCATGGGAAATTTCATGCAGCGCAATGGCAAAGAACAGCGGAACAATCGTTAATAAAACAACGTCTGCGAATTTGGTTAACATAACTATTTCTTACGAAAACTGTCCAAACTTATGATTTTTTCATCGGATCCGGCCGCTGGGTTTGTTTTCTCGATAACGTCGACGTTTTTTCCCCTAATTCCTTTTCCGGGACCGCCTCCAGGGCCGCCGGGGAATCCGGGCTCATCAAATTTCGGCGTGAATTGTAGAGCAAATTTTACGGATGGATCCACAAAAGCGGTCAATGACGAAAATGGAACGACCAGTGTTTCCTGGGTACCATTAAAGCTCAGATCCACCGAAAAACGATCACTCTCTACCCTAAGATTCCAAAATTGATACTGGATAACAATCATCACCTCTTCGGGATGGCGTTCCTTGAGGTAATGGGGAGCTTTGGCTCCTGGATGATCCGTGCGAAAGCGTATATAAAAGTGATGATCGCCCATCAGACCATTTTTCGCCACGTCCAGCAACACATCTTTTACAACAGTAATCAGAGCATTTTGAACCAGCTCATCGTATCTAAGATAACTCATGTAACAACCACTCTCCAAGTCGTCGAACAGCTGGGGCGAGTAATCGGGATCGAACCGACGACCTCCAGAGCCACAATCTGGCGCTCTAACCAACTGAGCTACACCCGCCATTGTAAATATATTGCAAAAAAACATCAACCAGCAAACGAACGCGACATCTAGATCTTCTACTATTTCCACGACGAAAGGTCAAGATATTTGCCGCTTGTATTCGTGAACTATGCGAAATTTCGCTCTTCTGGTGATTCTCAGTTACTTCTCGGCGGGTTCGGAAAAATCCAACGCTGGTTGCCGCCGTCTTCCTGGCCTAGATATTCGAGGTGGTTACGTAGCTGCCGGGGGCAGGGATATTTCCAAGTGGTTCTAGCGATGGTGCGTCGCCGGCGTCGCTTCCGACGCTCTGAATCCAGTTAATCCATTCTGTCCACCAGGAGCCGGATACCTTGACGGCTGTTTCCAGCCATTCGGCCGATGAGCAAGCCGCGGTATCGTTGAGCCAGTGGCAATATTTATTTTTGGCCGGTGGATTGATGGTGCCAGCCACATGGCCAGAACCGGCCAATACAAATCGAACTCCGTCGCCAAAAAGTTTTATGCCATCGAAGGCCGCTTCCCATGGCACCAGGTGATCTTTAATGGTGGCCAGCATGTATATTGGTATGCCGCTGATGTGTCCCAGGTCCAGTGGTATACCCCCCAGCCGCAGTGTTCCGGTCTTGAGCAGATTGTCCCGATACAGATCTCTTGCCAGAAAAGTCTGCATGGCCTGGGTCAAATTGGTGTGATCCGCATTCCAGAATAAAATTTCATGGGGGAGCGGTCTTTCGCCAAGCATATAGCTGTTGACGACGTAGCGCCAGATCATATCATTGGCTTTCAGTACACTGAATGTATTGTTCATGATCTGACCATCCAGATATCCCTTCTCTTCCAGCTCCACATTGATGGCGTTGAGATAGTTATCCGCCATGAAAATCGCCAGATCGCCGGCTCTCTCGAAATCCAGCAGCGTAGTAAGCAATGTGGCGGAAGCTATTTTCATCGGCGGTTGCTGCCGACAGAGCGGATTTTTCAGATATGCCAGCAGAGTGGCTATCAGCGTTCCCCCTACACAATAGCCCAGGGTGTGCAAGGATTTTTTTCCGGTAACAGACGCTATTTTACCAATGGCCTCCAGTAGCCCCTCAAAAACGTAGTTTTCGAAATTTTTATTCCGGTGTTTTTTGCCAGGATTGACCCAGGATATCATGAATACCGTGAATCCATGTTCCACGGCCCATTTGACCAGCGATAGCTCGTCATTCAGGTCCAGTATGTAAAATTTATTGATCCATGGAGGCACGAATAATATTGGCCACGCGTGCACCGTTGCGGTAGAGGGAGAATACTGAATTAATTCCATCAGATCGTTCTGGAATATTACTTTTCCGCGAGTCGACGCAATATTTTGGCCGATTTTAAACCGACTTTTGTCGGTGGTGGTTATGGCCCCGTGATTGAAATCTTCCCAGAGTATCTCCAGACCTTTCCTGATATTTTCGCCGCCGGTGTCCAGGGTTTTTTGGAGAACGGTTGGGTTCAGAAAAGGAAAATTGTTCGGAGACATCATGTCTATGTATTGTTTCATGAAAAATCTGGCCGAGTGCATCAGTTTGGGATCCACGTCCTCTACGCTGGATAGCGTATCCAGCATCCATTCGGCGGTGGTTTCGTGGAATTTTCGCACGAATCGCATGGCCGGATTATTCTCGAAGGGATTATTATCAAACGTGCCATTTTTACTATTATATTGCAGATCGATGCATCCACTGTCTCTACAGGAATCCTCGATGAATTTTTTTTGTAGATCAATGATGCGATTTAAAAAATCCTGCAGTGATTCTTCTATTTTTTTTGGTTGGGTAGCTAATTTTTCGCCTACTTTAAGGTAGGATAGCATCGCAATTTGCGGATTTAGAACAGCCATCTGAAACAAGTTCATATTTTTCAGAAAACCATAGGATTCTTTATCAAAAAAGTTGATCATAAACACTTCCAAGGTATAACAAAATTTCCCTAACTCAAGATAAAACAAAAAACAAAAAAAATATATAAATTATAGCTTCTTCCGAATGAAAAGTTGGCATCCCCGGAGGAATGGTCATGGCGAATGCCATGAACTTCCTGGAAAGTCCGGAAAAATGCATGTCCCCCAGGGCTAGGTGGGCGCACTTCTTTCATATCTTCAAAAATTGCTAACGGCGTGTGCCATTTATAATTTTTGTGCTAATATCGAGCTGTTTTGGGTGAGAGAAATTTGGTCATGATAGTTACCTGCCCCGGATGCGATAGTAAGTATTTTGTGCAGACCGAGGCCATCGGAGGTGGCAAGATGGTGCGCTGCGCCATATGCTCCACCACCTGGCAGCAGGTGGCAACGGACGAGGCGGCTGATAGAAAATTTCACACGCACCATATAATAAAGTGGACTTTTTTCTGGTTTACGGTGTTTGTATCGATTTTTTCTTTGTTTTTTACCAGTGGCATTGTTTTAAAAATTTGGCCGCCGGCCGCCTGTTTCTACGATTTGATCGGCGTTAATCACCAGGACGCAAAAAAAATGATCTCCATACAAAATATTTCGAATTTTTTTGTGCAGAAAAATGGGAAATTATACATGGGCTTGAAGGGAGAGTTGACTAACATCTCCGGGGATGTTCAGGTGCTGCCCAGCCTCACAATTTCCCTAAGAAATGACGAATACATTGATGAAAAAATCCATCGATCCGCGTATCAAAAGATATGGACGCATGATTTGATGTACAATAAGCTTTTGCCAAATCAGAAGGTTGTATTCGAAACGGAGTTGCAGAGTGTCCCATGCAACAACTTGATATGCGACATAAGGTTGAATGTTTTATAGCGGCGGTGTGCCAGTTGAATTATGAATAAAAAAAGAAGCTATACGGCGACATTTCTGGATTTTATCTTTGATTTGTATGTGTATTTTATCGAGTTTTTCGGGGTTTGCATATTTTTTGTGGCGCTGGCGACCCTGGTGGCGTTGGTTTCCTACTGCCCGGAAGATCCATCCCTGAATACTGCCATAGATGGAACAGCGTCGAACATGCTCTCGCTGGCCGGCAGCTGCTATGCAGATGTGATGATTCAGCTGTGGGGCAAGGCATCGTACGTGTTTTCCATTCTATTGCTTTCATTTGGGTACCAGATAATAAAATATCACGTCGTTTCTTTCTGGAGGATTATGTCCTGTCTGCTGGCCTGCGTTTCCACGGCGGTGATTTTTGCCATCTACGACGGCCAAAAGCTAGAGTTTGGCCTCGTAGGTAGGTGGCTTTTTGCCCTGATCAACAGCGCTAAGCAGCCGTTGCCGACGGAATACGCCCGTCAAATTTACAAAGTCATATTTCCCCTGACGTTTTTGACAGCTTTTTTCTATGCGATTCGTTTCCGCTGGTCTGTTTTTTCCCTGCCCCTAAATCGCATTAAAAACTGGGGTAAAAAGTTATATCCGGAAAAATTACAGGAAAAATTGGAGGGAATAAAGCTCGCCATTTCCGCCGATGATGACCAGCAAGATGAAGCTGATGGCGAGGAAGATCCGCTTTCTCCAACTCCGGATGAAGGGCTTGCTTCCGCGGCCATGGCAGTTAGCAACAAAAAAACCATAAGGAAGTTTGCGATGCCGCCGCCGGCTCTGCTGACGGAGGCAAAATCCTCCGAAGCAACCGTAACGGAGTCCGAAATAAAAGAATATTCGGAAAATTTGATGGTTGTCCTGAATGATTTCGGCATAATGGGGGAAATCACTGGAGCTAGTTCGGGACCGGTGGTAACACTCTATGAGCTAAAACCAGCCGCCGGCATAAAATCTTCCCGGGTCATAGGTCTATCCAGCGACATTGCTCGCTACATGAGTGCCGTATCTGCTAGAGTTGCCGTTATTCCCGGACGAAATGCGCTGGGAATAGAACTGCCAAACGCCAAGCGTCAAACGGTATTTTTGCGAGAAATACTCGAATCCAGCATCTATAAAAAGTCTCCATGTATTCTTCCCATATCATTGGGAAAAGACATATCAGGCGGAGCGGTGGTGGCGGATCTTTCCAAGATGCCGCATCTGCTGATAGCCGGTACCACCGGTTCCGGGAAATCCGTCGGCATTAACGCCATGATATTATCGCTGCTGTATAAACTTTCTCCCAGCGAATGTAAATTCATAATGGTGGATCCGAAGATGCTGGAGCTGTCCGTTTACGACGACATACCGCACCTCCTAACTCCTGTGGTTACGGATCCGAAAAAAGCCGTGGTGGCACTAAAATGGGCCGTGAAAGAAATGGAATCTCGCTATAAGGCCATGTCGAAATTGGGCGTCCGCAACATCGAAGGGTACAATTCAAAATTGACTTCCATGAAGGAAAGCGGAGAAGAGATAACGCGCAGGGTGCATACGGGATTTGATCCCGAAACCGGAGAACCCATATATGAAAACCAGGCCATGGATCTGGAGCGGCTGCCATACATAGTAATTATAGTGGACGAAATGGCTGATCTGATGCTGGTGGCCGGAAAGGATATAGAACAGGCCGTTCAGCGGTTGGCCCAGATGGCCCGGGCTGCCGGTATCCATCTGATAATGGCGACCCAGCGCCCATCGGTGGACGTCATAACCGGCACCATTAAAGCCAACTTTCCGACTCGTATCAGCTTTCTGGTGAGCTCAAAAATAGATAGCCGTACCATTCTCGGAGAGCAGGGGGCAGAGCAGCTCCTTGGGCAGGGTGATATGTTGTACATGGCCTCCGGCGGCCGGACCATCCGCATCCACTGTCCATTTGTGAGCGACGGAGAGGTGGAAAAGGTGGCCACATATCTCAAAGGTCAGGAGGAACCACGCTACATCGAAACAATTTTGGACGAAGATGAGGATGCCAACAGGGGCGATGACGAATATGATAGTCCCGATGGAGATCCCATGTATAGGGAAGCTGTTTCACTTATTTTGCGCGAACGAAAGGTATCCACAAGTTTTATACAGCGGCATCTGAAAATCGGCTACAATAGGGCGGCACGTATAGTGGACATGATGGAAACAGCCGGCATAGTTTCCGCAGCCAATCATGTGGGAAAAAGGGAAATACTGGAAAGATAATAATGTTATTCAAGTTTATATGTCATCTGTTTTTATTCTTATGGGTCGGCAGTTCCGTTGCAGATCCGGTGGTGATCGAGGAAAAAAATAAAATAACGGCCTACCTGCAGCAGCTGGAGGACTATTTTAATTCCCTAAAAACATTTTCAGCGGATTTTGTCCAGGTGGATCGTAGAGGCGTAAAAAGCACCGGGTATTTTTTACTTAAAAGGCCGAGTCGGATGAAATTGTACTATCGGTCGCCGTCGGCGGATGTGTTGGTAGCCAAGGATTCAAAAATTACTCACTATAATCGGGACCTAAAAGAAAAAACCATCACTCCGGCACACGCATCGCCGCTGTCGTTTTTGCTGGAGTCCAAGGTATCACTGATGGACCGAGTTGATGTGGAGCTAGCCCTGGAAGATGACGAAGTTGTGATGCTATTACTGTCTCCCAAAAATCAGAATGTCGAAATCGAAAAGGAAGGCAATGTCCTTTTTACCTTCAAAAAGAAACCTATGACCTTGATGGGCTGGGAAATTATCGATAACAGAAGTGACGCCTCCGAAGTCCTGGTCATCAAAATTGTTCTCGAAAACATCAAAATAAACACGAAAATTTCCAACGACGAATTCGAGAAATTATCCAGTTAGGAGAGGTAGATCCCGTGAAAGAAACTTTTAATAGCTTATATAATGAAGAGGCGCTATCGGCCTACGTATCCGAGATAAAAAAGTTCCCCCTATTGGATGGCGACGAAGAATTTCAGCTGGCTACCCGCTGGCGGGAAAAAGGAGATCGCGCAGCTCTGGATAAAATCGTCAAAAGTCATTTGCGACTGGTGGTGCGAATTGCCAACGGCTATTCCGGCTACGGCCTGTCCAAGGTGGACCTGATATCCGAAGGCAATGTTGGCATTATGTGTGCATTGCAGCATTTTGATCCTAGCATCGGCTATAGATTTTCCACCTACGCTGCCTGGTGGATAAAATCGAAAATGCAGGATTTTATATACAATTCATGGTCCATAGTAAAACTTGGCAGCGGCAAGAGTAATCGAAAACTTTTCTTTGGGTTGAGAAAAATTAAAAATCTTCTGGGGATAGATTCGGTTTCGGAGAAGGATGTGAAATCCATTGCCGAGCGACTGAAGGTAGAGGAAAAAGACGTCATGGTATCCGAAGAAAGATTCGTCAATAAGGATTTTTCCGCAAATACGGCGATGGGAGAAGAGGGAGATGGCTCCTTCCAGGATTTCATCATGGATCAAACCGCTTCACAGGAAGCGCTGGTCTTCGAGAAACAGGAATACGAATACCGCAAAAAAATTTTGCACGAAGCCCTGAATACTCTTTCTCCCAGAGAATACGAAATTGTGTGCTCGCATCGACTGCGGACGCCCGCCAAGGCATTGCGGGAAATCGCCGAAGAAATGCATATTTCCGCCGAAAGAATAAGGCAAATAGATAACGCCGCATTCCTAAAGATCCAAAAATACGTTCGTCTTAAAGATCAAACCAGTAAAATGGCCGGAAATTTTTCCTAAAAAACAGCCAGAAACGCGACTAGTCCATTGAAATATAATGCTTTTTAAAAAGGCGATGGCGCCCTTGGTGAAGGTGTGTGATCATTGCTATATCCGATGGAACGGCATTTATAAATAAAGGGAGACGAAGAAAATGCGCAATTTGCTGAAGCAGTTTGGCGTTGGTCGAAAAGCAAATGGATTTTTTTCCTATCAAGGTGTAAATAATCCCCAGTGGACTCCGATCAGATATGACGCTATTTCTGCAGAGGGATTCCAGAAAAACGCTGTGGTCTTTCGGGCCATCAATCTGATATCCCGGGGAATCGCGTCCATCCCAATGATGGTAAAGAACGTTGATGATAAAACCGAGAACCTGGAATTAACAAATTTTTTGAATAGGCCCAATAAGACCCAATCCCGCGGAGCATTTCTGGAGACGATGATTAATTATCTGTTGATTTCCGGTAACGCCTTTATTCATTGTGTCGAAAACAATGGAATGAATTGCCTAAGAACGGATCGTGTTCGCATTTCTCCGGATGCATCTGGAACATCCGTTGGATTTTACATTTATGAGGTGGATTTAAAAAAATTCAATATACCGGCGGATGATGTTTTGCATCTAAAATTTTTCAATCCCCTGAACGACTGGTATGGACTGAGCCCTCTCCAAATTGCAGCGCGTGCAGTTGATCAACACAACGCCATTTCGGATCATAATTTGGCCATACTCCAAAATGGAGGACGGCCCTCTGGTTGTCTAATGGTAAAAAACGGAGATGACGCCATTACCGACGAGCAACGGGAGCAGCTGCGAACGGATCTGCAGAACTCCTATGCCGGAGCCAAGAACGCCGGAAGAATAATGGTGCTGGAGGGGAGTTTCGAGTGGAAGGAAATGGGATTATCGCCCAAGGATCTGGATTTTGGCGCCGGCAAAACGATTACATCCAGAGAAATAGCGTTGGCCTTCGGTGTCCCGCCGGCCATGCTTGGACTACAAGAAAGCGCTACATTTTCCAGCTATAGGGAGGCGCGCCTGGAGCTTTGGGAAGATACCATTTTGCCATTGGCGGAGCTAGTTCGCCAGGAATTTGGTAACTGGTTTTCTCGCAAATTTGGGGCGTCGGTGGAAATTGTTTTTGATCTGGACGCCCTACATGCCCTTACGTCGCGCCGGGAAATATTATGGCAAAAGATATCGGGGGCGGATTTCCTTACGGCAAACGAAAAAAGAGAAATACTAGGATTTCCTCCGCTCCCAAACGGCGACAAATTAGATAATGATTCAAATAATAATTAGGAAAGTTGTATGGAATTTTTAACACAAAAATTACAATTAAAATCCCTCGGTGAAAACGGAGAAATTTCCGGATATGCCAGCGTATTCAATCGAGTGGATGGACACCAGGATAATCTTCAAAGGGGGGCATTTAAAAATTCATTGGATAGGTTCAAAAGTGGGAAAAAACCAAAATTGCTGTGGCAGCACGACGCAAATTTTCCCATTGGGGTAATAACAGATTTGCGGGAGGACGATTATGGACTCCTGACAACGGCGCGACTGCTGTTCGATATTCCCAAGGCAAGAGAAGTGTATTTATTGTTGAAAAATAAAGCATTGGATGGATTTTCCATAGGCTATCGGATCAGGGACGGGTATCACAACAATGGCGTACACTATCTAACTGACGTAGATCTGGTGGAAATATCCATCGTGACGTTTCCGGCCTGCGAAGAGGCAGTCGTCGATGGCCTAAAGCGCATGGACGATGGCAATCTCTCGGACGCCATCTGCGCGACACTGCTAAAAAACATTTCCCAAAAACTAGATAATTTTATGAAAGGTATAATTTGAAATGAATACAAATCTTCAAGACGCTATTAACGAATTAAATGGCAACCTGGAATGCTTCGTAAAAAATAATGCTGCGGAATTAAATGAAATAAAGGCAAAAATAATGAAAAAAGAAAAAGAAAATGATGCGTTGCCGTTATCTAAAAAATTAGGTGGTGATGCCTATGAGAAATCAGATTTTTCGGATTTTATAAGAAGCGGTACCGATGCTTTTTTGAAAAAATCTCTCAACGAAAAAATTGGAAAAGACGGAGGGTATCTGGTCCCCGGTCCCATCGCAATGCAGATTCGAGACCGGTTAAAATATTTGTCTCCAATGAGGTCGATTGCAAAAACCATTAACATATCCACCAATTCCATTGATCTACTGCTGGATTCCAAAATGCCGGATGCCGGATGGGTAGCCGCCGACGGCGATCAGCGGGATGAAACCGCATCTCCGGAAATAAATAAGATAAAAATCCATGCCCACGAGATTTACGCAAAACCAAAAGCCAGTCAGCGCTTATTGGATGACGCGGAACTGGATGTCGAAGAATGGCTGATCAATCGCATTGCCGAAAAAATCGCGGCCCTGGAAAACGCGGCCTTCGTCACCGGAGACGGCGTTGATAAACCCAAAGGATTCCTGAATTACGAATCCGAAGAGTCCCCGGTCAGAGATTTCGGTAAGTTGCGGCATTTTCTCACGGGATCAAACGGAAATTTCAGCGATGGAAGCGGCGCCATGGACGTGCTGGTGGATGTGCTGGCTTCCCTGAAGCCGGTCTATGTGAAAAATGCCAAATGGATCATGTCCAGATCGGCCTTTGGTGAGATTAGAAAATTGAAAAATTCCGATGGAGTCGGTCTGTGGCAGCCAGCTTTATCCGCATCAACTCCGGCCACTTTGTTGGGGTATCCGGTGGTAATAGACGACGATATGCCACAGCTTGAACTCGGAAAAGTTTCGGTTTCCGTGGCATTTGGAGATTTCTCCGCCGGCTATCAAATAGTTGATCGCCAGGATCTGAGAATACTGCGGGATCCGTATACCTCTAAACCTTTTGTGGAATTTTATGCCAGTAAACGTACCGGAGGAGCAGTAGTGGATTTTGATGCCATAAAACTTCTGAAGTTTTCCGAGCGTTAATTAGATAAAGTTAGGATACATTACAAAAATTATTTTCCATCCTGGAACGCCGTCGTTTAGCGGCAGCGTAGTTGGTTGGGTGAAGCTAAAAAACGAAAGAAAAAGGAAATAAAATGAGTTTGTATTTGTTAAAACCACCCGGGGAAGAAATGATCTCGTTGCCCGAGGGAAAAACCTATTTGCGGGTGGAGCATAATTTCGATGACGATTGCCTTCTAGGCCTAATTAGATCAACCAGGGAAGCTCTGGAAACGGTAATACAAAAATCCATTCTGAAGCAAACCTGGAAATACGTCATCAATGGTGATTTTTTTCTGCGAAAAAACCAGCTTAGCTTCTGTGCTAATAGCACCACCATCCCACTGCCGAGGTCGCCGCTGATAAAAATTATCGACGTAACTCTGGACGGCCAAAAGCTCGATGGGAAAAAGTATAGTTTCGAAAAGTTCAGCTCTGCCATCCGGTTGCATATGTCGATTGATTGCAAAAAAAATGGTCCGCTGGAAGTGGTCTACGAAGCGGGAATCGCGGAGAATGCTCAAAATATTCCATATCAATTGAAGTTGGCGAATCTAATGCTGCTGGCAAACGCCTATCAGGAAAGATACTCTGGCCGCAGCGAAGGTCTCTTTTCGAAGGGAGTTAGGCAGCTATTGAGTCCGTTTATAAATCTAAGATTATATTGATGAGTAGCTATGCGAAATTTATTTAATACAAAAATAACAATAGAAAAAGTCGAAAAAAAACTTTCGGAGTGTAATGTTTGGATTCCGGAATACGTCTATTGGAATCAATTATGGGCATCAATTTTGATCAAAGATATTTCCGCCAGAAGGGCATTATATTTATTTGTTATCCGGTGGCGAAAGGATTTTCCCAATGATTTTAGAGTCACTTTGGGAGATAAAATTTTTACGCCGACGCAGCAGCCATTTTATGATCCGGCCAAGGATGTACTCATGTTTCATGCTGCTGTACAACAAAAAGGAGATTAGTATGTTTTTCCCCTGGGATTTCGGCATCATAAACGCCATAAAAAAAGGATTGGAAGCGACGGCGATATTCCCTTCGCCGCCTCCGGAGAAACTTCGGAAAACGCCCTACCTGATTTTCGAATTAAAGGATATTAGGCAGGGTGCAAATCTAAGATCGCGGGTGGAATTTGGACTAACCATTGTGGATGAGAACGGTGATGAAACCAGCGGTAAAAGCGTCCAGGTTCTGCGAAGTATCACCCGGATAATTAGCCGGGAGCTAACGCTATACCAGGAGGATTCCATCATTGGTTCTGCCCGGGTAAAAGTGGAATCCATAGAGAGCAGGAAGAATAATCTTCGGCTAACCCTGGTGGCGATTCTCCAGCTAAAAGCCATATATGAGGATATCCCAAATGACTAAATCAAATCCGTATTTAAATTCATATTCAGATTCAGATTCATATTCGCATTTAGGTTCAAATTCAGAAGAGAATAATTCCATGGATGAACTTGCTGAATATCTGGAATATATGTCCAGGACAACTCCTACAGCCGCTCCGGAATGGATGGATTAGAATGATCGAAACTAATTTGATGCTTGGAATAGAGGGGCTACCTCCGGAAAGTGCAAGAAATTGTGTGCAGGAGTTATTCCCCATTCCCAATGGCGAATTCAAAAGATCCATTAATGGAGATCTTCTATTTCTGGAATCCTCCGAAAAGAAAAAGTACCGAAGTGTTATATCCTGCCGGGACGTAAATTCCCCGCTGGCGGACAAGATCTGGATAGGATCGCGGATTTCTGTTGGTTGTATACAAAATCTGTGGCAGTCCATCGTTCCAGGAGAGGTCAAGATTCAGCTGCTGAGACCTCCGGTACAGGATTCGGTGCTGGCCTTTAATGCTGCCGGAGATCCGGAACGATTTATTTTGAGCGACAACGCCCTGGAGCTATTGGAATCCAGCACGGAAAAAATATTCGTGAGTTTTAGGCCCTGGCTTTCCATGAATGTGATTGATTTTTCCATGGAAACCGACGAGTGGGCAATGACCGGCTGTTGGAAACTAACACTGGAGGAATTTTAGGCGATGCATCAACAATTTTTGCTTAAACGGGCTGCGTCTTGTGGGGCGAAGATTTTTTTGCCGTATGTTTCCGCGCTTTTTTATTTTCGTTGTAGGCCAGGTATAACGTGCTGGGAATTAGTACCAGCGCTCCCACCAGCACATTCATTCCAGGGACCTCTCCGAAAAACACAAAGGCCGTTGCTGCCGACAGGAGGAATTCCACATATCTAAAAGGAGCCAGAGCCGACAAATCAGTGGCCTCGAAAGCGAGGAAAATGAGAAACTGCATCAGATTAGCAAACAATCCATAGAGGAAGAGCAGGAGCAGTTCCCCCAGTGTTGGCGTTTTCCAAACAATGAAAGCGGGAAATATGGTAATGGCGCTGGTTATCAGGGCGAAGTACAGCAGCATGGTAATTGCATCGTCCCTACTAACCATTTTCTTTATCATGACATCCTGTATCGCAAACAAAAATGCCGATGCGATGGGGATCAGGTAGATTATTTTTACTGAAAAGGAGCAACCGTTGTCGTGGAGAGTTATAAATGATAAGCCACAAAATCCCACAACCGTCGCCATCCAACGTGGAGGACTTACCTTTTCGTTCAAGAAGAAAATCGACAGCACCAGGACGAACAGTGGGATTGTCCAAAGAATGGCTACTACTTCGACGATTTGGATTTTAACCAGCGCGTAGGTGTAAAGGTAAAAACTCGCGGCTCCCAGCACGCCTCTCCATATGTTGATGTACGGATAGGCGGTTTTTAGAATGGCAGCACCGCGGGTCCAAACAAAAGGCAGGAGAGTGATGAGGCTAAAAAAGAATCTGAAAAATATTACCTCTATGGGGTCAATGCGTTGCCCTATGAATTTTGCGATAACGTCGTTGGCGCAGCTAACCAACATCATTAGAAAGAGGAAAAACACCCCGTAGGCATAACCTTTGCGGCGAAGCAAAACGCCTGACATATTCTCCTCCATTTTTTTATCCGGAGGCATACTATACTTTTTAGATGAGAGATGAAAGATGAAAATAATATTTGACTGGTGCGATCCCCCTACCCAGGAAAAAACTCCTTGGCGTGGCGATCTGCAACTAATATCGCTGGAAATTACGCATCGGGAATGCGGCTTTGCTGCAGCAAAGGCAATTGTTACAGCAAAAGATTTGGCAAACATGCCGGCGGGGAAATGCGCGAGAATTGGCGCGCTGCTGCGTGGAAATATGGAGACAATTTTCCTGGGGCGGCTGGTATCTTTCCCCATTGGCCTTGGTAATTCCTGTCTGAAATTGGAATTCATTTCCGAACCGGACAACTATGCTCAACAGCTGGACATTTTTTGCCAAGAAAATCTCCGGCAGTACCGGGAGGTAAACAAACATGCCCCCACAGCTGATATCATAAAATTCGATGATTTATTTTTCTCCGCCAAAGATTGGAAGAATCCAACAACCTTCCTGGAGGGGGATAATAAAGTATTCTACTGGGACATGAAAACCGGAAAAATGTCGCTGTCACACATCAATGGTGGCACCAAAAACTTCGAAATCTCGGGGAAAGATATGTTGCAAAATTCTCTGCGGATAAGATTATCCCGGGAACCCTACAGGGGGGTAAATCTACATCTGTCCGCCAACTGGATTCAACACACCCAGGGATGCATAGATTTATTCCCACTGGTGGCGGAACAATTCAGGAACGGAGTGGTAAATTCCCTCACAAATATAAAAAGCGGCCTGGAAAAACTTTGCAAATTTTCATCCGCCAGCGGCTATGGTCTTGTCCGCTGCAATATTATGGAAATATTCCCCACGCAGCGGGATTTTTTTCGCAATTTTCCAACTGTGTCCCGTGAATTTAAAGTAGGCGAAAGTTCCCTGTCTTCGCCGGGAAAATCGATAAAATTCAAGAGATTTTATTTTAATGGATGTCTGCTGATAGATTGGCGCCATAGGCAAAAAATAGTTGAAAACGTAACCCTAAAGATTACCACCAAATCTCAGCTGGGAAGGGAAAAGGATATATACCTGAAACTGGGAGACTTACAACTGCCAAAATCCATACCCGACTGGGAATATTTCCACAGCTATCGTGGTCAGCAAAAAATTATTTATCGTGGACAATTGTTCGAATGTCTGGAGGCGCATGTTTCGGCGGATAAATTCGATGACACAAAATGGAAATTTTCATCAAAAATACCCGACGCACTGGCGGACGAAACGGCGGATTCTTTCTTCAAAACGGATCGCGGCAAAAATGCCATTCGCTACGCAATGCAGAAGGCGATCGCCCTCATAAATCATTCCCGGAGATTTATTGAAATTGAATTTAGCGTCTACGCCAAAAATTTTCTTCTGGCAACACTGGAGGACCAGATAACCATTGTGGATCAGAGGTTTCCATCCGGACGCATGCTGGGAAAAATAACGAAAATTGTCTTTTCTGCCGATGCAAATCAGAGAATTATGCGCTTTACCATCGCCTGCAACGTTGCTGGATTTTCGGAAGTTCCCAGTGAAAAATTAGATTCCTATTTCCAGAATTTGTCCCTTGGCGTCGAAGAAAATAAAATCGAAGCGGGTGATATCGTAACCCAGATATTGGTGGAAAATTTGCCGGAGGAGCAGGAGGAAATATTGCAGCAATCCGGCGCAAAAACAGTGGTTGATCTCCGGGCCGAGCTAAAAAAGCACCCCACAAAAATAAAAATTCTTTTGCATCCGCTAAGCACCACAAGAGTCGTATCAAAGGATATAAAATTGCCGGATTTTTTAATATGAGGAAAGCTTAAAATGATACCGTCGAGAGGAATACGATCACTATCCGAAGGATATATCCGAGATTTTTGCGATGCGCCGGATACGGAAGAAAATGTTAAACATGAACTCCTATTGGAAACTGAAAGTGACGAAAATTACAACCTAAAGCCAGCCGTGGATTGGCCAACTAGCATTTCCCTGAACGCCTGCATTAATTTTCAAAAAATAAACGCATCCACCATCGTGGAGCGCGTCGAAAACGCGAAAAGCCTAGGGCAAAGCAACATATATAAAACGTCGACCATTGACGATGGTTCGCCGCTAAAAAAAATTGATTTTTTTTGTTCCAAAATAATCATTGAATTCGAAAATTCTGGCGAATACATCTCCGCCGGCACAAAACATGGTTTTTTTGGAAAAATCTTTGATGATTATCAACTAAATTTTGGGGATGAAATCGACCTCGAACCCGAACCCGAACCAAAACCCAAATCCGACCTCGACCCTGGGGCCGAAAACAAAACGAATGTTTTGTTCGAAAAGTTTTTTCACAATCCCAAAAATGAGCACATAGTAGAGAAGTACACATCAGCTCATGGAGGTTTTTTACAGGAAGAAGGGGCTCCTGGGAAAGCAAAAGTTAGAATTTATCCCTACGGCGGCTTTTGCGAATATGGTGCGCATCCAAAAAATATGGAACTCTGCGTTTTCCAGACAAAGGCCAACGCAAAAACTACGCTTATCCGCATCCATAGGCTGAGCGCGCTCATCGCCAGCGGCGTCGATCCCTTTTGCGAAAGCATTATGAGCGATGGGACGCCGTTTGTTGGCATCGTGGATCTTCAGGAATCGCAAAAAAACAATTTATATGATGATCTAAAGAGTGGGCGGTGCCAAATAATGCTGACCGATGCCATTACCCAGGATTCCCAGCATTATAAAAGTGCCGGACTGACCCAGATTCCTGACACCAATCTAATAACCATTAATTTTTTAAGGAAAAATACGCCATGAATTTTAATTTCACATTCCAGGATTTGGATACACTATCACGAACAATTTATGGGGAGGCCCGTGGCGAGTTATACTCCTACGGCATAGCGTCATTTGTGGCCGTCGCCAACGTTGTGGTCAATAGAAAAAAACAAAACTTTGCGAAGACAATACACGATGTATGCGTGGCTCCTCATCAATTTTCCTGCTGGAATCACGACGATCCCAACCGCAAAGTAATAATGGACGTCACGGAGAAGTGCGCCATTTTTAAAAGGTGCATCGAGACTGCCAAAAATGTCCTTGAGGATCGTTGGCCGGATTTAACGGACGGCTGCGATCACTACCATCAGAAATACCTAAAACCCCAGTGGGCTGCATATTTACAACCGAAGCGAATTTTCGGTTCCCATTATTTTTATGAAATAGGCGGCCTATCAAAAAAAGGAGTAGAAAAAAAATGAAATCTAAAATCATCCAAAAAATTCCGTCGTTGCAACAACAACCGGAACCAAATACCAATATTTCCGTGCTAAATGCCAATAGTCGCAACAAGCGGCTGAACATAATGGTGGTGGGTGCAGCGCTCGGCCTGGTGTTTTGCCTACTTATGCTTACATCCTACAAGGGAGATTTGTCCGGAGAGGTGGTGGGCATAATATCGACGGTATCCGGTATTTTCGGCGCCTGTCTCAAGGACGCATATAGCTTCGAATTTGGCTCTTCCCGCGGGAGCAAAGACAAGGACGACAAAATTTCCTCCACCATACTGGAAAAATTGAATAGGCAGTAGAAATTCACTTTTTTTTAAGAAGCTTTCGCTAAAATGCGCAAAATACTAGGACAGGATGAAGAGATTGTCTTGCATATTTTTGACTATTTTGCTGCTTGCCAATTTTAGTGCCGAGTGCGCTTCCACATCCGGAGCCCTCGGCACATCGTCGTCATTGATGGAGTCATTGCAAAGGATTGGCTGCTCCATCTTTATTTATGTCGATAAAAACAACTATACAGATGAGGAAAAAAGAAAGATCGACAAGGCCTTCGCCAGGGCCATGGAGGTCCTGGAAAAAATAAAAATAGTTGAAAAAAAACAGGACGTATCGGAAAAAAAGGAAAAGCTTCCCACGTCCACTTCTACATCTGAGACTGATTCTTCTATTGAAGAAGATGATTCGGAATCGGAATCGGATTCCGCAGATTCTGAACGCGAAGAATCGGGGCCGAAAGAGGAGTCGGAGTCGGAGCCAGAGCCAGAAGAGAAACAGGAATCAGAATCAGAGCCGGAGCCGGAAGAGAAACAGGAATCGCAGCCCCAGCCCCAGCCGGGGGTCGCCGTGGTCCCAGTCCCCGGAGAAAATACTCCGCTGATGACCAACCCGTCATATATTATGGTGACTCCCGGAGCCACAGATGGGATGGTGATACTGCCCGACGGCGTTGTGGGCGATAAAATTTCGTCGGTGCCCCAATCCTTGGATCCGGACCTGGATCCGGACCTGGATCCGGCCGATGACGCATTTGTTGAGGGAGCTACCTCCGTCCGGAACGATTATGACGGCACGGACCAATCACCATCGGATTCCTCTGCGGCCGACGACGATGAGCTGGTCCATAACAACGACAGCGGTTCCCGGCTTAGAAATCAACGAAACAGCTCCGTGGGCCGTGGAGACGAGTTCGACGATGGGCTCGACGATGCTATCCTAGACGGTGATAATGGCGCCGGCCGTCGTCGGCAAGGTTCCGGAAGCTACGACGCCAACTACGACGCCAACTACGACTCTAACTACGATGCCAATTACGATGGTAATTACGACGCCAATGGCTATTCACGAAACGGCTCCAATTATCGCAGGAAAAATCGCAGGGACAACGATCGATTTCCCGAGGACTACGACGGCGACGATCGAGATCGGGAAGATGAGGTTGTCGACGGATTAAACTCCATTGCACGTACTGCCGATGAATCATTCTCCGATGCGGAATATCGCTCCGGATCCCTGGGAAAACGTACTCGGCACGGTAAATCATCGGAGCGCCAGGACGACGATCTTTCCCGCAATCGTGATGGCGAAGATGGCGAAGATGGCGAAGATGAAGAAATTGACCAAAGGCCGAATGATGATGCATCAACGGCTGGCAAGGATGATGATAATAACGAAAGAGACGACGCCGAGGAAATGGACGACGCCGACGATGGCGATGACACCGACGATGGCGATGCGGCTGCTGAAAAGAAACGTATAAAGAAGAAGGCAGCAGCAAAAAAAGATAAAAAACATGCCAAGGGAAAGCGCAAAAAAACGGCTTCTTCGGCTATCGACGATGGGGATACGGAGGATGATTCCACTGTCCTGGAAGACGAGGACGAAGACGAAGACGAAGATGGAGAGGACGAGGACGAAGACGAGGACGAAGACGAAGAAACTTCTGAATCGGAATCTGATGACGATCAGTCGGCGACAGCATCAAGATCTGCGTCATCGCACTCACCTAAAAAAAAGAAAAAAGTTTCTTCGGCGACCTCCTCTGCCCGCAGCAAAGCGAAAAAAAAGCCGGATGATGTGGTCGCGACGAATGAATCTGGGACGGCTGCCAGGGGTAAAACGGCGGCCGGGGATGGCGGTGGATACGACGATGATGACTCTTGGGAAAATGAACCCGTGGATAACAATGGAACAGCATCGGGCACAACGCCACCATCCGCAAATTCCGCTTCCTACGACGATGATATACTAACCAGCGAGGATTTCTAATGCTAAAATTTTCTGCAAACACAGCTATCTCCATTAGACTTCTTTCGAAACAAAGATATTTCGAGGAATTTATAGGAGCATACGGAGCGCAGGACCGCAGTGTACATGTGGTACATGAGGATCCGAGCACAGAAGCGACGCAGAAATTACCGAAAGAGCGCATGTTTCGAAAGAAGTCTATTCTTTTCATTGCTATTTTTTGCATGACAACGTCATCGGTTGCCGATGATTGGATGGATGCGCCGGATAAAATCATCGATAGCCTCAGGGCACTGGTTGAAAAGGTAAAGAAAGAGTCCGACGACCAAAGTAAGGAATCCGCCAAAGAATTCGATCGCCATTGTAAGTCGATGATAAAAATATTGGACCGCTGAGGAGTCAGCAATGGACTTCTTTCGGTCCACGGGGCTGGCGCACTGCTCTTCGCTGTGATATCCTGGAGTAAACTTGACGATTGTGGCCGGATATATGGAGGTAGTGACCGTGGAATCAAAGACCAATGACTCTGTGGAGATAAAAAACGAAGAGCGCCAGCGGTGTGAGGTATGGACGAGGGTAATGGGATATCACCGACCAGTTTCCTATTTTAACATAGGGAAAAAAGGAGAGCACGCCGAAAGGATCCATTTCGAGGAGAAAGTCTGCTGCCGTGAATCCTGAATTCGTTATCGCATTTTATGGATAGCCTTTTATTCGTTGGTGGTGTGGTTCCCTTGACTACCCTGGATTATCCTGGGTACATTTCTGCGGTGGTCTTTCTACAGGGATGTCCATGGAGGTGTTCCTACTGCCACAATCAGCATTTGCAGACTATACTACCATCCGAATCGCTGCCCTGGGAGGATGTGCAGGCTCTCCTCAGGTCCAGGGGAAATTTCATCGAGGCCGTTGTGTTCAGCGGAGGTGAGCCATTGGTACAGCCGATGCTGCCATCTGCGATAAACGACATAAAAAAGATGAAATTGCGGGTTGGATTGCACACTGCCGGCGCTGTACCGGAGATGCTGGCACGGGTTGCCACTGCCGTGAACTGGATAGGGTTTGATGTTAAACAACTTTTTGAAAAATACTCCAGCGTTACCGGTGTCGAGGGTAGCGGTGAAGCCGCCCGCGAAAGCCTCAAAATCTTGGTTGAATCCCAGGTGGATTTTGAAGTGCGAATTACAGTTTACGAAACTATGGATGCTTCGGATCTGGGCGATTTATTAAAGGAGATTTCAGATTTTGGAGTCCGCAACGTCGCGTTGCAAAAATGTCGTTATCTGGATGAATCTATTATTGAACATCCAATATTTTGCGATGGACTTTTTCTAGAAGATATGTCAAAATACTTCGACGGTTTCTTTGTTAGGTGATGTTATAATTGTAGAGGGTAAGAACTAAAATGGCGAATCACAAATCTGCTGTAAAAAGAGCACGACAGAACGAGACCAGGGCCAATCGCAACGAAAGCAGGTTCAGTCGAATCAAGACTTTTATCAAAAAATTCATTTCCCGACTGGGGTCCGATGACGCATCGTCGTCTTTTTCGGAGGTTCAGTCTGAGATGCAGAGGGGCGCATCTCGCGGTGTCCTGCATAAGAATACGGTGAATCGGAAAGTGTCTAGATTACACCGGAAACTGAAAACCTCTATACCGAGGTAGCTGCTTCACCATCTGGAAATCAGGTAAAAAGAGTTTGTACGCGGCATGGACGTCAAGGCTTTATGGGCAGCGGTTTTCGACCGTTTGCGATTAGATTTGGGTGCTTCAACCGCGGAAAGCTGGATAGCGCCTCTGGTTGCCGATCGATTCGATGGTTACACGCTGTACCTCGGTGCGCCGAGTATGTTTTTGAGAGACTGGGTTACCAATAACTACACCGACAAAATTCTGCGGTGCTGTAACCTGGAGGACAAGGGCATCAAGGAAATAGAAATATTCATATCCGAGCCGTCGGATAGATCGGTTGCCGTTGCTGGAGGCTCCAGGCCAAAAAATTTCGGTGAGGTTATTGGGGAAAGGCAAAAATTCGAAGAACAGCGGGATTTCGGTGTTCCGCTGGATCCTCGTCTGACCTTCGACAATTTCGTCGTCGGAAAACCCAATGAATTGGCCTACGCCGCCGCCTGGAGAGTGGCTGAATCAGACAGGGTTGCGTTTAATCCATTGTTTTTGTATGGAGCAGTGGGGCTGGGCAAGACACACCTGATGCACGCCATAGCCTGGAACATAAAAGCACGTTCCCCGGATAGAAATATCGCATATCTATCGGCGGAAAAATTCATGTATCAGTTCGTCAGGGCCGTCAGGTATAAGGATACTATGGCGTTCAAGCAGCAATTCCGCTCCGTGGACGTACTCATGATAGACGACATACAATTTATCTGCGGAAAGGACTCTACCCAGGAGGAATTTTTCCACACATTTAACACATTGGTGGATAATAAGAGACAGGTGGTGGTATCGGCGGACAAATCGCCATCTGATCTGGAAGGTATGGAGGAGCGGCTCCGATCGCGACTGGGCTGGGGGCTGGTGGCCGACATTCATCCAACCACCTATGAGTTGCGGCTCAGTATTTTACAAATGAAAACATCGTCGTTTCAAATCAGCATCCCGGATCGGGTTCTGGAATTCGTGGCACACAAAATAACTTCGAATATCCGGGAATTGGAGGGAGCCCTTAATCGAATTGTGGCCAGCGCTATCTTGGTGGGGCGGGAAATAACCATGGAAAGCGCCAAGGAGGTACTTTCAGATCTGGTTCGCAGCAATGAGAAGAGAATAACCATTGATGAAATCCAGAAAAAAGTTGCGGCTCACTATTCTATAAAATTAGCTGACATGTCCTCATCCCGCCGGTCCCGCCAGGTATCTCTGCCTCGCCAGGTGGCCATGTTTTTGGCGAAAAAATTGACTCGCCACTCGCTACCGGAAATAGGGAAGAATTTTGGCGACCGGGATCACACCACCGTATTGCACGCCATAAAGAAGATACAAGATTTAATGGCCTCCGACGACAATCTTGCAGAGGACGTTAGGCTGCTGTCCCAGGTGCTGGAGAAATAGCATTTTCGCCGACAACCGCAGATGGCTCATCTGGAACAGTTGACCGCCAACTAGCTATTTGTTATCCTCGAATTTGGTTTTTGGGGGGGGACTTATGGAACGTGTGAAGGTAATACTGCTGCAGCGGGTAGCAAAACTGGGGACTATAGGCGATGTGGTGCATGTTAAACCTGGATTTGCCAGGAATTATCTGCTGCCCCGGAAAATCGCTCTAAGGGCCACCAACGAAAACAAAAAAATTTTTGAAGAAAAAAGAAGTCAAATCGAAGCGGCGAATGCGGATAGCAGAGCCGAGGCTCAAAAAATTGCCGATGGGATACAGGGACTCTGCATTACCATGGTTCGCCAGGCCAGTGAAAAGGGACATCTCTACGGTTCCGTCACTGCCCGGGAAATCGCCATTGTTCTGAAGGCTCGCGGTCTGCAGTCTGTGGCGGCCGGCAACATCAATCTCCAGGCGCCCATAAAGGAGCTCGGCGTATATGATCTATCCGTTGATCTCCATCCTGAGGTGGCCATCCAGGTGAAGTTAAGCATTGCTAAAACCGAGGAGGAAGCATTGGGGCAAATGGCGGTAGCATCATCCGTTGCCTAAATGAAACAGGTAATTACTCCGGAGGACCTTATCTGTCTCGAGGAGAAATTGTCGATGGCCTCGTCGGCCCCCTGGGCGGTTGTTGAAGAAACCGGGGTCGATGGGGTTTGGGTAACATGTTCTAACTTCGACGACGGCATTCCCGTCGCCCTTTTTGATTACAAAAGTGCTACCCAGAACAAGGCTGATGCGGCTTTCGTTGTCTATTCTCGTAATTACATGGATGCGCTCATCGGCGAGGTAAAAACTCTGCGCCGCCGGGTTCTGGAGCTAATCCAATTGAACAATCAAGAGCTACAGAAGCGCATGGACACCCAAACCGAACTCCAGGATCTAAAAAAGCTCCTACGGGACTCCCATGAGCCTGAGTAGCTTCGTATTCGGGAATCCATTAAAATCCGAGGCCATCGTTGACGCGCGTTTCAGCAAAACGAAAGCGCTGGCGGTATTTTCATCCGATGTGCTCTCCTCAATTTCCTATGCCACCGAAGAAATACTGCTGGTTTTGGGGATAGCTCTGACACATTCATTTGCTCTGCCGATATCCGGAGCGATAGTGGTGCTAATATTACTGGTGTCGGTTTCCTATTGGCAGACAATTGAGGCCTATCCAGGCGGCGGCGGAGCTTTTACAGTTGTTCATGAAAATCTTGGGGAGTTTTGCGGACTTGTTGCCGCTTCGGCGCTCCTGGTGGATTATACCCTTACGGTTGCGGTGAGCCTGGCGGTTGGGGCCCGAGCTCTTGCATCGATGCTGCCAACCCTGGGGGCGTCTCCACTGCTTTTTTGCATGGTATCGCTGTCGCTGATAACTTTTGCCAATCTCCGGGGAGTAAAAGAATTTTCCCGGTTTTTTGTGGTGCCGACCTATTGCTTTGTGGGATTGGCGTTTCTGATGATAATTGTTGGCCTGGGAGGGGCGCATTCATCGGCCAGCAGAGCCGGATCGATGATGCCAAGCAACGCCGGGGACGAATTGAGCGGACTACTGGTTGCCATGATGTTGGTAAAAGCGTTTGCCTATGGGTCATCAGTTCTGACCGGCATAGAAGCCATCGCCAACGGAGTTACGGCCTTTCGGAAACCGCAGTATAGGAACGCCCAGGCTACTCTGGTGGTTATGGCCTGCGCTCTGGCACTTTTGTTCCCGGGATTGACCTTTGTGGCCTGCAAATATGGCATTTTTTTCTCGGCCGATGAAACAGTGATATCCCAGATAGCGCGACGGCTTTTCGGATCCGGGATTATTTACTATCTTATCCAATTGGCAACGATTTGCGTGCTTCTGATAGCGGCAAATTCAGCTTTTGCAGGATTTCCGCGTTTGGCCAGCGTATTGGCGAAGAAAAGGTATATTCCCACGAGTTTTGCCAATCTGGGTGATCGTCTGGCCTATTCCAACGGAATTCTGATGCTGGCTCTGGTTTCCTCGCTGCTGGTGGTGAAATTTAGGGCCGACTCATTTGCCCTTATCACGCTATATTCCATCGGAGTTTTTATATCGCTCATACTCTCCCAATCTGGCATGGTGGTCCACTGGCTGAGGGTAAGGGGGAAAAATTGGCACATTAAGGTGGCCGTAAATGCCATCGGCGCCACGGCAACCATGGTGACGCTGCTGGTCATCGTCGAAAGCAACTTTCTGGACGGAGCCTGGATCATATTGTGCATGATCCCTGTTTTGTTTTTCATTTTTAGAAAAATTAGTGCTAGATATGGCGTGGTAAATTTGGAGCTGGATCTAAAAAAAGGCGGATTGGGGAAATTGCTGCACTCGTCGAAGGAGGCCAGTCCCAGGGTTGTGGTGCCGATTTCTCGTATGCACAAAGGAACCCTGGCGGCGCTGCGGTTCGCATTGTCACTCTCCAGGGACGTGGTGGCCGTAACCGTAAATATTGATCAGCGAGAAGTGGATCGATTGAAATTGACCTGGAGGTCCATGAACTTTCAAATTCCGCTGGTAATACTGAAATCTCCATACAGATCAGTTGTAAATCCATTCCTGGATTTTTTGGAGGAACAGGATGAGCAAGGCCAGGAGTCGGGCAAGGCCATAGTGGTGATGCCCAGTTTTGTCCCCGGAAAAATGTGGCAAAATATTCTCCATAACCAGACGGCGGCCATATTCAAAACGGCACTCCTCTACCGGAAGCGCGAAAGCGAGCAAACACGCATTATAGTGGAGATACCATATCAAATGCGATTCTAATGGATTTTTCCAGACTGGGAAGTGTTATTCACTTCTACCTTCATTACCAAGGTTGATATCACCCTTAGGATCGGTACTACCATCAAGGTTGATATCACCCTTAGGATCGGTACTACCATTAGGGTCGTCGGTACTACCATTAGGGGGGGTATTGGCTCCTATGCCGGAAACGTGGATGGTACCGTTGTCGCCTACAGCTACGAATTTACCATTGCCATAGCAGACTTTATTACAACTGACGGCATCACCTGGGAGCCCGATGCGTTTTGCAGTCCAGGTGCTGCCATCATAGAAAATGGTGCTAATATACTTGATGTTCCCCCTGGTTGCCACATGGCAACCAAGGCCATAGCAGATGTTCATCATCTTATTATTACTATCCAAAAACTCAGGCATGGATGCCAGATCGTTCTGAGAGGGCTGATCGCTGGAGAAGATTTTTTCAGTGCCAATGGCCATAAAGTTGGCGCTGTCTGGGCTCGTAGGACTGACGCCCAGGAAACAATTTTCTCCTTCTTCTGGGCAATTGTCTACTAGTCCCCAAGTTGCGCCATCGGTGCTGCTGCAGATAACATTGCCGCTGCCGACAGCCACGAATTTATCTCCGCAGTAGCAGACCCCAAGCAGTCCAGCGACAGGAACATCATAGCCATCTATGGTTGCTGTATTTTTGGACTTAGCAAGCCTATTACCATCTTTTATTGTGCCATAGTGCAGAGCGCCCGCATCATAATAGACAATTAGCCTTTTCGCATTGGGTTTTCCTTTTGTTATGCTAACGGCTACGAATTTTCCATTGCCATAACAAACGTCCATTAAATCTGCTTCTGCTTCTTCTTCTTCACCGTCCACTCCGACGGATAGCGAATTCCAGCTGAGGCCGTCACTGCTGGTCCAAACATGGCTGCTATTACCAACGACCATGAATTTTCCATTGCCGCAACAAATACTATTATTAGCATCCAAAACTGAAGCTTCGCTAACCGACATACTCCAGGATATGCCATCGATGCTGGTAAAGATAGCCGCTTTAGTAGAGGTTCTTAGACTGCCAACGGCCACGAATTTTTCATTGCCATAACAAACGTCTTGGAGGTTATAATTGTTATAAGGGTCTCCTATTTTATATTCATACCATGTGTCGAGATGAAGCTTGGCTGCGTTGATTTTTGCGATGGCAGAGCGCACTTTTTCTGGATAGGTTTTTTCTTGCTCCGTGACGTCGTCCCCATAATTGTCGATGAAAGTATTGGCAGCAGCAGAACAGTCAGCTACCTTCTCTTCAATAACTTTTACTGATAGAGTACTCCAGTCTGTTTTAGCAAAGTCTATTACGGTATTGGCTGCATTACTCATCTCTTCGACTATACATGCAACACTGGTGTTATGGAAGTTGCAGGCGGTTTCGATACAGGTTTCTTCGTCGTCGCTTAAGTTATAACCCGAAGTGTCAATATTGCTTATTATTTCCATCGCATCCCAGATTTTCCCTTGGTAATCATTTATATGCTTATGTTTATTTTCGGCTTCAGCGGTATTGACATCGCCATCATCCTCGATGCCGTCAATGAGGCTTTTGAGCAATTCCACGTGATCTTTGAAATTCTTTTCGCGGTCTTCTTCGATTCCCACCAGTGCAGCGGCTATTTTGGCAAAAATTTCCGTCACTTTGGTGTCCTCGTTGTCCTCCAGCTGCATCTCTTTGATGGTTTGGGCGAGGGCATTTATTTTAGTGGCATGCTGTTTAGCCTCATTTAGTGATGTTTCTTCGTGGGCTGACAACCTCGTGATAAGCTCATTGAGTTCTTGCAGAGCCTCTTCCCTGATCTCGGCGACCCGAGTCTCGGAATAGGCGCTGTAGGCTGTATTGTATTTAAGATTGGCGGCTTTAATTACATCATCGGCATAGGTTTTTTCGTCTTCTAATAGTGATTCGGTGGTTTTAAAAGTGACAATTTTATCGATAAGGCTAGTCTTGGTGTTGAGGATGGCTGTTGCATTGTCGCTGGTTATGGTGTCTTGATTAATTTGGCTGATAAGCGTCCTCAGATCTGTGGCTATATCTACCATCTGCTCAATAATGTTGATTATGGTACCGGCGGCGGCCTGGGCGTTGCTAACAGCATTCTTTTCGAGCGTTGTATCTGTTGTGCTATTCGTATATTCTTTTACCGAGGCAGTTGCTTTGTCTATGTCGGTTTTACAAATGCTGGCCTCCTCTTTCTTGGCCTTGGCATTGTTGAGATTGAGATTGATGGGACTATTGATGGTAGCGACATCATTCTCACAGTACGTCAAAACACTCGTACGATGATATGTAAGTTCTTTTAGTTTGCTGGCGATTGTTTCCAGGTGCGTTCCTATGTTATGTTGGTACCACCGCAGCGACCGGTCTATATTTTTGATATCTTGAGTCATACTCTCATTCGATGTGGCGTTGGCTAGCGCTGCCGATACTATTTTGTTAAAGATTGTTATAACATTTGTGCGGGAGGAGTCAGCGATGATTGGTTCGACGTAGGGGAGTATGCTATCGGCGAAGTCTTTTTCGGCCTGTGTGGCGTCGCTGTTGCTATTAAAGCTGTCAATTTCTTCGGAGAGAGCGTCTTTTTTGCTCCCAATACTAAAGTAATCAGAATTATTGATGGCAGTTAGAAGATCATCCAGAGCCTTGGCCATGTCATGCAGCCCATCAACGACCACTTCAATGGTTCTGGCAGCATTCATAGCGTCGTTTGCGGTTGTTTTTTCGTCTTCGGTGGCAAAATCTTTCTGTCGCAATGTATTTACAGTGCTTTGTAGGCTTTCTTTGTAGGTATCGAATTGGGATATCTGTGTCTCAACTTTGGCCAGATCAGCGCCATTGGATATCATTAGGTTGCAGGATGCCAAGATATTGGTTCTAGTAAGCGCCAGGGAGTTCAAATCACGTGCCATGGACTCCAGTAATCCAATTATTTCCACCGCGTTCTCAGCTTCTGTTTGGTAGTTATTGCCAGACGCTCCAAGCTCTGCAAGCTTGAGCACGTAGGTCATGGCGATCTCTTTTTGCTCTCGGGCGGTGGTGATGTCCGTGCTGATGCTGGTAAGTTTGGACTGCGCCGTTGCAGTATCGCCGTCGTTCAGCGCTTCCATCAATTCGACAAGGCTCGTCAGGGCTGAGGTTCGAGCATCCGTGGCCATCTGAGCTGCCTCCTGGGCCATGGCCATCAGATCTGCGATTACACTTGCCTTATTTAGCGATTCATCCATCAATTCCAATGTTTCTTTTGCCTTTGCCGCTGCCGCGTCTGCCGCTGCCAGGGCGCTTGTCAACTCCCCGTCGTCCGGTAGGTCGGCTTCGGCTGCGCTGGTATGGCTCTTATTTTTCTCGTTTTCGACCTCGTCGCACTTCTCCTTTGCCTCTGCCAGTTTTTCGCGGGCCAAATCTATATTGTTCGAGGATATATATCCGTTGAAGCTGGACTGCTTGGTCGTTAATTCTGTCATCGCCTTTACTGCTGCCTCAGCCGCCGCCAACGCCTCGGCCTTGGCTTTGCTCGACATGGCTGTTTTCTTTGCGGATACGGCGGTATTTATGGCCGTCACTGCGTCCTTGGCCCGCTGCGCCGCCGCTGCCGCCTCTGCTTTCAAGCTGTTTTTCTTGGTATTGTCCCAGGTTATTTGATCTGCGTAGGACGCAACCTGCATGGCCATGGATTCCGCTAGCAGGGCCGCCTTCTGGACATCCCGCATATAATCCGACGCCAGGGCAATGTTATCATCGGTCAGAGCCTTATCCGCCAGCGCTTTTGCTGCATCAGCGTTATCGGCTGCCTGTTTAACGTTGGCCAACAGGGATGAAACCTGCGATTCTATATTGAGCCTTTCCTGTCTTATACGATTTTCGGCCGCTGTGTACTCTTCTTCCGCGCTTCGCTGCAGTTCTTCTATGCTAACTACTGCGCTTTCAGCCATTCTTAATGCGGTATTCGATTTATTTAGGGAATTATTCGCCTGGTTGTTTGCCTGTGCAGCCTCCTGGGACGTCTTGGTGGCCAATTGCAGCACCTGATCCCGCAGTGCCTTTACCGTGGTTAAATAATTGATCAGGGAATTCTTTTTTACCGCCGCATCATCTAAATTATTGGCCGATAGATCCTGCATCATGGAGTTGAATTTAGTTTGGGCTTCCGTTGTCACCAGGGCTGCCTCCTTCGCTTTTTCGCTGGCTTCTTTTGCGTATATGGCTGCCATCTCCGCCGCTGCTTCTCCGGCATCTGAATTATTGGGCGAATTGGCCGAAAATGCTCCATCCTGCGGGGTAAACACAATGGCGTTTCCCATGTACATTTTTTCTCCAAATACCGGCATTATGAAAAATCCCAACATGCGGCGGGGATTGATGGCAGTGTCCGCCCCGTCGGAGTAGGCTTTTGCCTGGACTATGCCGGCTTCTACGATTATCTTGACTTCATCTTTTAGGATGCGAAGATCTTTGAATATGTTTGCTTCGTCTGTTTCGGAGTTGAGTCCCGTGGGCACAATTGACACTCTGCCGGTCGTTTGGTAGGCATCTCCGGATTCGCGGGTTTTGGGACTTAATCGCGCCTTATTGCTGACCCATCCCCAGAGGATTTTTCCCTTGCTATCCTGGACTCCATTAACGCAATAGACATGCAGGGAGCTGTTATGTCCATGCGGCATTTTTTCCTGGGTACTTATGTCGATGTTTTGATTGCCCACATAAATGTTTAAAAATGCGGCGTGCGATACCATCCTTAGGTCCTTTGCCTTTACAAATGTCCCAGAGGCGGTGTTTTGTATCATGCTAGCGGCGTAGCGGGATGCATTTTCCACCTTAAAGCGCCATAAAAAATATCGCGGGATGTCCGCAGATGCGTATAAAACTATCATTAGCAGGGGAAGCGCGATGGCAAATTCAAGTAGAATTACCCCTATGTTATTGAGGCGCAGAAACTTGTCAAATCTTAATTTCCGGCGATAGAATTCGAAAAAAGAAACGCCATTAGACGTCTTTCGAAACATGCGCTCTTTCGGTAATTTCTGCGTCGCTTCGGTGCTCGGATCCTCATGTACCACATGTACACTGCGGTCCTGCGCTCCGTATGCTCCTATAAATTCTTCGAAATATCTTTGTTTCGGAAGAAGTCTAATGCTTTTCTTGTAAGTATATCGAACTAGCTCTATGTCATAAGGGTTATCGTTCTTTTCTGACATTTCTTCTGTTTTTAAAACCGCCAGGCCCCAGGAGCGTATCCTAGCACGGGATATGAGAAATAGGAACAGTATACTTCTCATGTATTTAAATTTCCTATGATCGCCCATTTAAATCTGAAGTGCAATTGAGTGAAGGCTGATATTTCAGATGGTGCGCCCGGAGGGATTCGAACCCACGGCCTTCTCCTCCGGAGGGAGACGCTCTATCCACTGAGCTACGGGCGCAATATTTTTGTGGAATGAGGCTGCAGTTTTTCGCCACCAAGAATATGAACATGGAAATGCGGAACCTCCTGGCCGGAATCTTCACCCACATTGCTCACTATTCTGTAGCCGCTGTTCGAAATCTCCAGCATATCTGCGACCTTCGCCACGGCGGCAAAAAAATGCCCAACCTCGTCTGAGGTCGCCGTTTTGACGAAATTATGAAAATCCACATATGATTTTTTGGGAATAACGATTGCGTGCACACGGCACGCAGGATTGATGTCATAAAAAGACAGCACTAACTCATCTTCGTATATTTTTTTTGCCGGAATTTCGGACTGCAGAATTTTATAGAACACGTTGTTTTTGTCGTACATAACTCTTCTACTCTCACCAAATTGCAAAACGCAGAGCCTGGAGACCGTAGTCCGGAATCTCCATGCGGCCAAGACTCCAGGTGGGCGCCATATATGCTAACCACGGCCAGCACAGTGACAGCTCCCTTTCTAAAATATGCCACAGAGATACTTGCTTACGTATTCCCACGCCCCGCGGATGCAGTGTATCCCATGCTTATCTCCATATCAAGGACATTAAACTCCTTGCACATGGCTCAGGCATGGGAAAAAAGCGTTGATTTTTTAGATCCACTAGAAGAGACTTAAAGAGATGACAGCAGATAAAAGAATAAAGGCAATGTTAATAAGCATGTTAAAAAGATTTCCACTGACCATGTCATGTTGTGTTTTTAATTGCGTTTTCTCGCATTTTCTGTGGTTTTCGATTAATATTTTTTGGGAGCGTACCAGTGTGGTTGTCTTACTTTGTTTTTGTGGCTGGGCGTTTATCTGTGATATGTATGCAGAAAGGAATCAACTTTCTGCCCCTCTGCGTCTAATTGGTTTTGTCATCGGAATCACTTCCATCGTAAGTATAATTTATTGTTTAACTTCAAGTGAATACGCGGAGTACACAAATGCCATGCTCTTACTTGGCGGATTGTTCGTATTGGCGTTTACTGCGCCATTTATTGCAAAAAACACGAAACCATTGGAGGTGTGGAATTTCCAGTACAATCTTCTGAAACAACTGTGCGCTACAATTCTTGCGGCAGCCGCCCTAATAGCCATCATAAATTTTCTATACTTTAGCATTGAAACACTGTTTGGAATTATGTTCTCGCTCAAATTGAGAGTGTGTATTTTCCCTTTTATTGGATTTGTTCTGTGTCCAATCATATGTATATCAGGGATTCCAGATTTAAATATCGCTGGGAATGATAACAATATTAGACTTCTTTCGAAACAAAGATATTTCGAGGAATTTATAGGAGCATACGGAGCGCAGGACCGCAGTGTACATGTGGTACATGAGGATCCAAGCACCGAAGCGACGCAGAAATTACCGAAAGAGCGCATGTTTCGAAAGAAGTCTATTGACCCGATGCGCGATATCAATTTTATTCGTAACGCTTTGAACTACGTTGTGATTCCGTTTTTGCTGACTTATTCGGTTATTTTATACATGTACATTGTACAGATCATTTTCAAGCAAAGTCTTCCAGAGGGAATAGTTGCAACTTTGGTCTGTATATTTGGGGATATCGGAATAGCGACATATCTGGTTGGGTATCGCTTCAAAAACTACAATAAAGTCTTTTCTTTTTTTACGAGTAATTTTTTCAAAATATTTCTAATGCCAACCTTTATGCTGGCCATTGCCATCGGCCTTCGGATAGATGAATACGGAATAACGATTAGCAGGTACATGATAGTCATAAGCTTTATATGGTTCCAGATTTGCATTTTTTCCTCATTTTTTTTGAAGGAGGAATGTGTGGGGCAATGTATTGTGACGAGTCTAGCCCTGCTGATTATTGCGTCGTCGTTTCCACGAATTGGGGCAGTGGATGTATCAGAGTGGAGCCGAAAGTGCAAATGGGACAAATGGGAACAGAAAATGGTATAAAAAGGTAGGGAGCAGCAAAGATCCCATGTGGACGCTTGAAGCATCAGGATCTAAACCTGTTCTCCCTACACTGCTCTAATAAGTGTTAGCCAGTCTCCATCGCTTTTTATCCATGCGAGGATCCGAGCTCCCCAACGACGCAAAAATCACTGAAAAAGCGAATGTCTCGAAGGAAATTTATTATTTTTTTCCCACACGCTCCTCACAGATCGTCTTCCATTTCGTTCTCTGCTTCATCTTCAATTCTCCATTTCGCCTTCATCGTATGAATGAACGAATGATAGCGGCTGTCGCTTCGGTCCGATATCACCGACATGGCCACTGTTGTCAAAGCATCCAGATGTTTTTTGCTGGTGTTGTCTGTCTGATACAGAGCCGGAGCCAACACGGGATCCACCCGGTAGTAGTCTTGCCCCCCATGGCTAGCAATGACATGGCTATGCTGCGATGCGCTATCCATGAAAATGTTCGGCATCTTCTGTGCCCAGAACAACATGCCCCTATTGTTATAATATCCAACTTCACTTCCATGTTCCGCTCGCCCGGTGCCCATTGACAACATCACTATTTTCGTCCTGTTTCCGGAAGATTCTCTTTCCCGCTGGGATATTACTTTCATTTCGTCGTGCGCCAACTTGGACGGATTGTTTGCGAAGACTCCACCATCAATTCCCTCATATAGGTTTTTATCAAGCCCCCTGAAAGTGTGGGGGTTGAAATAACTCGGAGCAGCGGTGGTCGACATCAGGGCATCCACAAGTCCATACGCCCCAGATTCATCGTAATTCCGATAATAGGCCACCCTTCCATTCCTTGCCGAGTAGAGTGGGAACATCAGGCGGGTTCCCAACGTCTCGTAGCTAAAATCCCCTTCACTTTTCCCCGCTCCCAAAAAATCCTCGATGGCCCTCTGCTTTGGTTCACTTTGGTAGAGTGGCCCAGAAATTCCACGGGTGCTCCGGAACCAATTTAATGGATTCCACCAGCTCCAGTTACGGGTAAACATTTGTTCAGCTATGGGGCCAAAATCCTCCACAAACTCATTTATCTTTCCGAGAGCAAACGCGGTTCCCACCAATGCACCCACCGAAGTTCCAACCACCAGGTCGGGCTTAAAGTCCGGCAGTTGTCGTACTATTTCTCTAAGTATGATGGCTTCGATCAGGCCCCTGGTTCCCCCTCCGTCCAGCGACAGCACCAGCTTCGTCGCTCCTCCATCCGAACGGCCGCTACCCGCAGTAAAGGAAGAAAAGCTGAAATTTGACTTGTTCGGCTTGTGGATGGATATTTTCTCTATTTTACTGACGGTATTATTATATTGTTCGCTATTTTCATGTTCTTCTTCATTCAACATAGAGTAGCCACAAAAACTATGGGACAGACATAGCAAAGCCACTATTACTTTTGAAGATATTGGATAAGACATAATATTTCTCCATTTTTCAAAAAATCCGACGAATAAAGTCACTACGTTTTTACGACAATACGATTTCAACAATTCGATCACGCAAAAAACACCGCTGGCGGTACCATGCCAATGGCCACAACTGCCGAACTCCAAAAAATATTCAGTCTTTAAGACATGACAGAAGCATATTACAAAAAGGTAAAGAAATCGTTAATTTTTGCAAAAAATATAAAATATTTTTCTTGACTTTACGCATAAAATATGTTATATATATGACTGGCATTATCTCTATGGTGCAGAAAATGGTGTGGCGGACGTGGGGAAACATTATTAGACTTCTTTCGAAACAAAGATATTTCGAGGAATTTATAGGAGCATACGGAGCGCAGGACCGCAGTGTACATGTGGTACATGAGGATCCGAGCACCGAAGCGACGCAGAAA
>JAIRZD010000017.1 GCA_031267415.1 Holosporaceae bacterium | reverse complement strand
TAAGCATCGTCAACGGGATTCCGCCGCCGCCCAAAAATATTTTGGAAAATTCTTCATGTCCATGCAGGAGCTCTGCAAAAATATCCTTTCCCAAGAGAAATACAACGAACTTCTGAAGGAGAATGCCTTCTCGCCAAACCCGCCGGACCTCAAAACCTGCTTCCAAAACGCTCTCAAAGTCTTCGAAGCCATTTACTGGAAAGACTACGAATTCACCAAATATTATGTCGAAGAAAATCTGAAACCGCTGAAGTAGCCTCACAAACGCGATGATACTCAACCCATAAGGCGATTTTCGCTGAAAATCAAGCAATCTGCGGTTGCAAAGTACGCCAGACTCCACAATTGGCGTAACATCATGAGTCCACTATTAGGTTGAAGAAAATTCCAAAATTTACCCCAACAAATTGATTGTATCTACGTAATTGCCTACGTAATTGGATTACATAGGTGAAAATTTCAATTTTTTGACACGCCGAGATCCTCTGTCTTGCAGACGAGAGCGACGAACGTTAAAAATTTACCCTACGTAACTATTACCTAGGTAATCGTTACGGATGTACTTTTCGTCCCAAAGCATGCAACCCTAAGTCGTGACTTTGGGGAGTGAATCCTTGGTTAGAATTAATAGCAAGAGGATCGGCGCCGATCACGGCGACATAGATATAAAAGTCGACCGGAGTTTCATCGGAGCGGATCAATTTCTAGAAATAACCACAGCCAAAAACGTCTATCTGGAGTCGATGGAGTGCGGAGGAATGAAGATTCTGTCCCGAAAGATTTTCATCAACGGTGAAATCCTTTCCTCCGGACCGGTCGTCCTAGTCGCCGCAGAACTTTACATAAACGGGGAGATCATGCAAATGTAGAAACTAATTGACACAACCTTAGATATACTAACTGCCTAGGGACCAAGTTGCACCTGTCAGTTGGATATCTAAATCTTAAATTGTATTTTGGAATTTTAAATACTTCCTACGGAGCTAGAGATGCGTCCATTGGCGTTGCCAAAAATGGAATTTGCAGGTTTCTGGCGACAAATCCGGTTATTAATCCTACCCATTGCGTTTCTTTAGACGATTCCTCTTTGCTTAAACTGTCTTTGGCAGTCGGTAAGTTTTGCAATATGCGATCGGCTCTGCAGGAATTTTCAGGTTTGATTTCGGAGCATTATAGGAAAGAAAAAGACGTCGATAGATTGCAAATGTGGCTGTCTGCAATTGGCGTTTTAGCTGGCGGCAGAGGAGGGGAAGACACTCCTAGTGCCTTTGTACTTCAGGTCCAAAGCACCGCCCCTTTTTCTCAATCGGATGTTTTGGATAAATTCAGTAATATTTTAGGAAAGATAGGTAATTTTCAGTATTCGCAGCATTTTTTAAAGCAGATATTGAAAATCGATACCGTGAATAGTGAATACCGGAAAGTTTTTGCTGAGTGGGCTAATTTGAATTTAGCTTCCCTGCTGAATCCTATTCTGTCGGCAAACAAAGTAGAGCTTGAGCATTTAGTTGAGTTGGCAAGGGCGGAAAAAGAAAAAGCGCTGCTAAGAAAAATAGGCTACATCGTCGGTCATTACGGACTGGATCCTACCACGAGCACGATAGAAACTCGTGCCGCTGATATGTTGGAAATGGATGTTTTACAACGACATAAAGTTGTAACTGAAATCTATGAAAGGAAATTCTTGCCTTTCAAGGAATTTCTCGCCGTAGAAGATTAGACTTCTTTCGAAACAAAGATATTTCGAGGAATTTATAGGAGCATACGGAGCGCAGGACCGCTGTGTACATGTGGTACATGAGGATCCGAGCACCGACGCGACGCAGAAATTACCGGAAGAGCGCATGTTTCGAAAGAAGTCCGATACAAACGCGGGGGCTGGTTTTTCGTCGCCATTGTGTGTATCCTGGCCGATGCATGGGTTCTATTGTTCTCGTATTTTTACAACAGCTGTGGGGAAAAGCTTATGGATAAGGAGAAAGCTCTGGAAGTGGCTCTGTCTCAGATAGAAAAGGCCTTTGGAAAAGGGGCCGTGATGAAACTGGGACAGCGGAATTGTGTGGTCGAAATCGAATCCATTTCCACTGGATCCATTGGTCTTGACATGGCACTCGGCATAGGAGGACTGCCCAAGGGAAGGATAGTAGAGGTTTTTGGTCCGGAAAGTTCCGGGAAAACCACGTTGGCGCTGCATGTGGTGGCAGAATCTCAAAAAAACGGGGGTATCTGCGCTTATATTGACGCCGAGCATGCGCTGGATCCGTCCTATGCCAGGAAATTGGGGGCCAATGTGGATGCCCTCCTGTTGTCCCAGCCAGATACCGGCGAACAGGCGCTGGAAATCGCCGACACACTGGTGAGGTCCGGGGCCATAGATGTGCTGGTTGTGGATAGTGTGGCAGCTTTGGTGCCCAAGGCGGAAATCGAAGGCGAAATGGGAGATCCCCACATGGGACTGCAGGCGCGGCTCATGAGTCAGGCTCTGCGAAAATTAACGGCCACCGTGGCCAAGTCCAATTGCATAATGATCTTTATAAATCAGATCCGAATGAAAATAGGAGTATTTTTCGGCAATCCGGAGACAACCACTGGTGGAAACGCGCTGAAGTTCTACTCTTCGGTGCGACTGGATATTCGTCGCATTAATTCTCTAAAAGAAAAAGAGCAGGTGGTGGGAAATCAGGTGCGTGTAAAGGTGGTGAAGAATAAAGTGGCGCCTCCGTTCCGGGTGGTGGAATTTGACATCATATACGGCGAAGGCATCTCCAAAAACGGCGAGCTTATTGACATGGGTGTTAAGATCGGCGCCGTGGATAAATCCGGATCCTGGTATTCCTTTGGTGACCAGAAAATAGGCCAGGGGAAGGAAGCCGCCCGCCAGTATCTGAAGGAACATCCGGACGTGGCGGAAAGAATAGAATATGCCATCCGAAATAACGGTGATTTGGTGGCGGAAATATCCGAAGTATCGGCAGAATAGTGGGGGGCGCGAGGTGAAAGTGATTCCGGAAAAATGTAGGGGGTGCCGCAGCTGCATTGCCGTCTGTCCCACCGGGGCAATTTCGATGGATGAGGCTGTGGCCGTCATAAATGACGACCTGTGCGTGAATTGTGGATGTTGCGCTGCGGCATGTCCGGTTAAAGCGATAGAATTTGGGGAGTGACGTTATGCAATCCGTACTGTTGGCGATTCATTTTATTTTGACCATCTCCATCATTGGCCTCATCATGCTTCAGAAACATGATTCGGACGGCGCCCTCGGATCCAGTGGTGGTGGAGCCGGCAGCGGTATGTTTTCGGTGCGCGGCCAGGCCAACCTATTGACGCGGACAACGGCGGTGCTTATGAGTCTATTTATAGTCAACTGTCTGATATTGGCGAAAATGTTTAAACATCAGCAGCCCACCGGTTCGCTGATAGATAGAGTAGCTTCGGAAACGATGGCTGTTCCGCCGCCCGTTGGTGCTCCTCTACCAAAAACCAGTGGAGGGACCACCGGCCAGGGGGCAAAAACAGTTCCGGCGGCCGTTGTTCCTCCGGTCCAACCCCAAAATGGATCCGGCATCGCGGATGGAGCATCGAAAGCGGCCCCTTCGGCCAATCCCAAAAATGCGGTTGGTAAAATAGAGGCTCCAAGGAAAAAATCTGGACCAAAGGCCTAGTCATGACGACATCAAAAATTGTAAAAACAGGCAACGTCAGAATATCCAATGATGATCCTATGGTGCTCATGGCTGGTCCCTGTGTCATCGAGGGCCGTGGCAGCGTTCTGGCGGTTGCCGAGTATTTGGTGAAGCTTACCTCTGATTTGAAGATTCCGTTCATATTTAAATCTTCCTTCGATAAGGCCAACAGGACCAGCATCGATTCTCCCCGGGGGATTACTCTGGATCAGTCCCTGAGATTATTTGAGGAAATAAGAAAGACCTACGGATGTCCGGTTATTACCGATGTGCATGAATCGCAGCAGTGCACCCTGTTGGCTGATGTTGTGGATGTGCTGCAAATTCCCGCATTCCTGTGTCGTCAAACGGATTTGCTGACGGCGGCAGCCAAAACCGCTAAACCAATAAATGTGAAAAAAGGGCAATTTCTAGCTCCCTGGGACATGGAAAATGTGTGCCGGAAAATCGTTGCTGCCGGCAACGGCAACATCATGCTCTGTGAGCGCGGAGCATGCTTTGGCTACAATAGGCTGGTATCTGACATGAGATCGCTGAAAATAATGGGTGATTTCGGTTATCCAGTCATATTTGACGCAACCCACTCGACCCAGGAGCCAGGCGGTCTTGGAACTGCCAGCAGCGGTCGTCGCGAACACGTGGAATTACTTGCGCGGGCCGCCGTTTCAGTCGGCGTCGCCGGTGTATTTGTGGAAACCCATCCAGATCCCTCCAGGGCGTTATCCGATGGCCCCAATATGGTACCGCTGGGGGCCATGAGGGAGTTTTTGATGACCCTAATGGAGTTCGACGAACTGGCAAAGCGACTGTCCTATACGGATATGTCCTGTTGATGTTTCCGATTTTTAATTCCATCGATAAAAATCTCAGGCTAATAGCGTCGAATATGGCCTGGATATGCGTTGCCGGCTATTTTTTATTCCATATGTTCAGCGGAGCCCGGGGAGCCATTTCCTGGGCCAGGCTCAATCGCGAAGTGGAAATATTGGAAAAAGAATTGGCCCTTCTGCAAGAAGAAAATGCTTTTTGGGAAAACAAAATATCACTTATCCGGGAGAATAACCTGGACTTGGATTTGCTCGACGAACAGGCCAGGGACATATTGGGCATGGCCGAAGCCAGCGACATCGTGGTGATACTGCCGAGAGAATAACCGCCCACCCTTGGCAAGGACATCTTGCCTGCCTTTAAAAACATACTTTTTCTTAACCTTTTCTTAACCTTTTTATGCAAACATGCCCATGTGTTTTATAGGAGCATGGATAATGAAAAAGACATTATTTGTTCTAGGGTTGGCAATTGCTGCAACCCTACCAATTGCTGCGAATGCCTGTGATGCGGAAACAAATAAGCAGGTAATAAAGGAGGCCGTTTGGGAAAAAGGCGCTATTCTTAAGAAGTTGTACTGCATCCCGGTTTTGATGAAGTTATTGGAGGAACACAGTGAAGATGGTGATTGTGATGACACCGATACTTTTAAGGATAAGCTAGCGAAAATGTTATTGGAAAAAAAGCAGGAATTAGACCAAAAATTGGATGAAGAAGATGAAAAAGATGAAACGGGGGAAGTGAAGAATATGAACTTGAATAGGAAGGGAGATACTGCGGCAATGGGATTGATAATAGGTGGGACATATAGAGCAAACGAAGGCTACAAGACTTTGGCTAGAGACATAATAAGCCGCTATGCGCCCGGCGCGAAGAGTGCGAAGCGGCTTTTGGCAGGTATAAAGGATGCGGTGGAATCTGTAAGAGCTACGGAGGGGGAATTATATAAAAAGTTGGCGAAATACGTGGGAAGAGTGAACCACGGGAATCTGGCGACAGGTACCGGTACGATAATAGCGTGGGATGATATGCCGGACGAAGTGAAAGGGAAGGTAGTGTTAACGGTTGCGCATAACTATTATGGAACTGCAGAAAAGAAAAAGATTGTTGATAAAATTGGGGAATGCGAGAACATCGGAGGTTTGAATACAGTAGTCGAAGTGCCGGGAGGTAATGCTGAGCCTGGAAAATTCGGAAGTATATCATTTCAGATAGATATGTGCGGAGGAACGAACGACATCGTCGTGTATGCCCCTGGAACTCGGAGCATGGAAGGAGGGGAGAATAATGATGAAAACCACAAAGTATCAGAGGTGAGCAAAGTTTATTGCATAATGGATGATGAATATAAAAGTGGAAGTGGACTAATTCCGGACATCGCTATATTAATTTTGAAAGACAAAGTGGTGGACGGGGGAGCTGTTTTGAATGGAGTAGGGTTAGAGGTAGATAAGGATTACTTCACCGTTGGATATGGAATGGTATATGCAGGAGCTGCAAAATACGCGAATTACTATGCGAAATATATGAGCGGATGGAATACGAAGAAAAAAACTTTACCTGTTCGTATTACGGGAAAAGTAGGGCTAAGTGCTGGTGGTGGAAAATTGGACGAAGTGCATTTTAGAGTATGGCAAGGAGAAGGTGAAGGCGGACAAACGAATGTTGGGCCGAGTGATAGCGGGTCAGCTGTGGTGGATGAGGAGAATAATATAGTTGGGGTTGAGGCGGGGACTTCGGAGGTGGCGACGGGTGGAAAAATCTTTGAATGGATTAAGGGAATTGGAGAGAGGGAAAGAGGAAATAACAAAAAATAGAACGCTCATTCGAGTGGGGGATGTGTCCTAGTTCGAGTAGCAAAAAGAACTGATTTACAAGCATGAGTTGTGAAGGAAAGGGTTGAAGAGAGTCATGTGAAGGAGTTAATCTCGGATTTAAAATAAACTAAGGAGATTAACGTGCCTGGAAAGAGCTATCATCACATGACTCTGGATCAACTTTTTCCAAACATTTCAATGGCATATAAGGAATGATGGGCTTGCCAAAATAAAGGTGCGAGCAGCGCCTTCCCGCACAAAGAAAAAACGACAAAAAAACAAAATCGAGCTTGTCTTTTAGTTTTTTTTGTGTATTATGATCCATGGCTGGTGTCGAATTATTTTAAAAATAGAGTGCTGTTGGGGAATATATATGAAAAAAACATTAATGGTAGGTGTTGTCTTTTGGTCGCTTTGCTCGACCGTGTGCCTAGGGTGTGACAAAATCGCGGGGATGTTGGGGGCGAGTGTCAGGGATAGAGCGGAGATGGGAACGAAAGCGATGCGGCATGTGTTTGGCCCCCATGTCGTTGACGACACCTGTGAGAATGTTGAGATTTACGGTAATGGTGTAGGTCCACGCCGGAATAACCTGCTGGTACTAGGCAATGGCGAAAGTAAGGTCGCTGAGGACAACTGCGAGAAAGAAGGATGGAGGAAAGTGGGGAGTGAAGGCGGAAGTGAAAAAGATCAAGTCTGGGAGAAGGTCTATGCCATTATGGCGATAGAGCATAAGTTGGAAAAAGGCGAGGGGCTTTGGGACGATGAGAAAGCTGAAGCGGTAGAAAGGGTGAAAGCACTGAAAGAAATAGTTAGGACTCTGATTGAAAACTTAGACGAGAAAAGCAAAAAAATGGTGCTAGGAATAATTGATGGCAGTGGGCAAGGGGAAGACATCCAACTAGCGAGTACGGAACGAGCGAGCGGGAATCTGATGGCCAGGAAAGGGAAACTGTTGTTGGACTTCCTTGAACGTCTTTGTGAGACGAAAGGCGGCGGAAGCGCGCTCTCCTGGGAGGATGGTGAAAAAACGCATACACTGCTGATAGACAAGAAAAGTGGTAAGGTCTGTGTTCTAACGATCGTTGCTAAAGTTAAACATAACAAAGGAGAGGAAATTGTCAGCACGTGGGTTGGGCCTCTGCGGAGGGATATGATGGACAAGATGTGTGCTGCGGCGAAACTGCCGAAGAAGTACGATTGGAAGCCTGAGGGGGAGATGAGAAATGTGGGCGAGGGGAGGAAGAAGTTGCTGAGTATAACTACCGAAGGTGAGAAAGTCATATACAGTGACAACTTGAGGGTGGTAACACGGGGGGACTTGACCGACGCAAATAGCACGATCGGTGAAGTTTTTTTGGATTGGATTCAGAAAAATGATCAGTCTGGGCAAAATCCAACGGAGATGGCGGAGGAAAGAAAAAAGGAGGCGGAGGAAAAACTGAAAGAAGAAAAAGAAATGGCAAAGGCAAAAGCGAAAGAGAAAAAAGAAAAAATAGAAAAGGAGAATAAGGAGAAAAAGGAGAAAGAAAAACTGAAAGAAGAAAAGGAAAAAGCGAAAGCAGAGGAAAAAAAGAAGAAGGCGATAGAATGGAAGGAAAAACAGAACGCAGCAGCGGCGCTGGTAAAGAAAGAGGAAGAAGAGAAAAAATTGTCGGAGCAGGTAGCAGCAGAAAAAAAGAAAAGGGGGGTAGAAATACTGAAAGGTCTACAAGATGCATACGTGAAAAAGATTGCTAAGCTCCTTGCTAAGGAGAGCGCCGTAGAGGCTGGCGCTGTTTCGGAAGAACAATTGAGCTCGCTGCAAACAATCATGGAAGGTCGAGGCTTATCGGATGCTCCGGGTGCGAGCAAACAGAGTGAATCCCCTGCTCCTAATTTGGGCTCCGAGGAAAAGAGAGTAATTTACGATTCGTTTTTCTCTATCTATGAGAGGACGGAGGAACAGATAAAAGCGGAAAATTTAAAAAGAGCTGTGATGGGGTTGCTGGCCGACATTATACTTGGGAAAAGTGGTAAAATAGAAAGGTGTAGGTATAACCTGCTGCTTAATTGTTCTGCTCTAATCGCTGATAAGGAAGATTCGTGGCCGCTCGTAAAACTGTGGGGGTTACTCGAGAATGGAGATGTGATGAATAAGGAAGGGGTAGTTCAGATCGCGAACAAAGCGCTTACTGTGGTGGGGACGGGATTACCCGATACTTTTGGTTCCCCTTTGTTGAGAAAAACGACGTTGGCATTGTTAAAAGAGTGTTTGAAGTTCAAAGGAGCAAGCGGGGAAAGTATGAGTACGGATGCAGTAATAAATGCATTGACGCAAGAAACGTATGGAGGGGTAAAAGGGGTAAAAGATTTTATCGATGGCATTGAGAAAAAGAAAAAGGCAGATGAGTACGGAGAAGAGTACAAGGCTCTGAAACATGCATTTGAAGAGTACTCTAGAGTACAACTGTGTGAGTTTGGTTTGATGGTGGCACATGAAGGGCAAGAATGGGTAAAACGTATAAATAAAATATGTAAAGAATTCGATGAAGGTCTTATGAAAGAAAATAGTGATAGAAAAAGAGCGGAGGAAGAGGAGATATCAAGAGGGAGGGGGCAGCCGAGAATAAGGTATATTGACGTAATATACACTACGCGTAGAGCGGTGTATGAGGCATTATTGAAATTGGCACACAAAAGGCATGAAGACTTAGGCAAAAGCAAAAGATCCTTTGAGTCGTATTGTAAGATGTGGCTGGACGGGCTTTTCGACGGAAAAGTAAAAGATATGTTGAAGGGGGAGGCGCAAATAATAGTGGATTGTATAAAAGAACATAATGTGGGCTATGCCCGCCATATAAAATATTTAAAAGATGCAAAGGAAGCATTCGGGGGGAAGGAATGGGCTGCCTACTATAGTCTGATAAAAAAAGAAGTGGAAAAAAGGGTGGGGCAGGGGCCAGGAAATGTGAGGGGAGGAAATTTGTCAATAGACCGGAGGGTGGAAGCGTTACTGGATATGGGGACCGATAGCGTGGAAGGTATGTACCGAGGCCTTGGACAGAAATTGAGCGATATGATCAAAAAATATAACACCGGGGTGGATGGGAAATTAGATGAGTTAAATAAAAAGTTGGCAGACGAAAGGAAACAGACAAGCGAATACGCGGCAGAAAAGATGTACGGATTGCGTGAGCTGTGGAATAAGCGGATGAGTGCTTCAATAAAAGCGAGAGAGGAGGCGGAAGAAATCTCTTCTAATAACCAGGTAAAAGTTGGCGAACAAGAAACGATTGAAAAGAACCCAGATGTATCTGAAAACGAAAACTCGCAGATAGCCAGTATCGAGGATACGATCGAGAATAAGATCGAGAATAAGATCGAGGATAAGATCGAGGATAAGATCGAAAATGAAAAAGACCAGGATACTCATAAATTCTTATCAAATAAAACGCCGGGAGATGGGGTGTCGAGTGCCGGTGAAGGTGCAGGGATAGATCTTGGTGAAAATCAGGACCATAAGCTCGGCGTCGATAATGGGGAGGGAGAGACTACTCTGCTCGAGAGTCCGCATTTTCATTCGACGGAGCGGTCATAAAGAAAGAAGGTGATACAGAGGTTCATGTAAATTCGAGTGCTGTGTGGAGAAGTCGTTAGGGATTGGATTGACCTTAGACTTCTTTCGAAACATGCGCTCTTTCGGTAATTTCTGCGTCGCTTCGGTGCTCGGATCCTCATGTACCACATGTACACTGCGGTCCTGCGCTCCGTATGCTCCTATAAATTCCTC
>JAIRZD010000018.1 GCA_031267415.1 Holosporaceae bacterium | reverse complement strand
CGTGCTGCCGGTGCTTTTGCTAAAACTCAAATCAGTGCTTTCTCCGGATCGCAAAACGGCGCTGGCGGGGGCAATCGCCGGGAATTACGCAAGTTTTTTGTCTATTGCGCTGCTGCTGTCGCTGCTGAAAATGGGCGGAACGCCGGTGGGATGGGGATTCCATTTCCAGAATTTCGTTTTTCTGAAAATAGCTGCTGTTGTACTATTTTTACTGGTTCTGCAGGCATTTGGGATCATTAGCCCATCTCCATCCATTCGGCCCAAGAACGTTGCGCGCAGTGTGTTCGCGGAAAATTTCCTATCCAGCATCATAGCCTGCTTCCTGGCAATCCCGTGCACGGCGCCATTTCTTGGGACGGCGTCGGTATTTGCGCTGCGCGAATCCCCAATCGAAATGTTCCTAATATTCCTAGCCATCGCGACCGGATTCTCTTTGCCCCTCCTGGGAATTGCATTTTTGCGCTTTCACCTCCCTAAAAATTTTCAAAAATATTCGGGAGCTGCCCAAAAGTTGGTCAGCTGCGGAGTACTGCTGGCATTCGGATGGGTATTATGGTTACTAGCCAACCATTTGGCGAATAGCATTATTATGCTGTATATATTGACATTTTTGCTGTGTTTTTGGCTTTTTAAGGTTCGTCGATCTGCACTGGCTGGAACTTTTGCGGCGGCACTGCTGCTGGTGCCGGAGAACTGGGATCAGGATCGATGGAAAAACACCACCATCCACTACGTTTATCAAAGTACTGCCGATGTGGCCGGCAAAATTTCCGCCGCATTGGCCAAAAATATGCCGGTGATTCTCGACATATCCGCCGATTGGTGTCTCACCTGCAGCTACAACAAATTGAGGCTGCTGAACGACACTGCCGTACAGGAAATGTTGGTAAAAAATGATGTTCTCCACATTGAAATAGATCTAACCAAAAGAAGCGACGAGTGGACAGCCTTCATAAGTCAGCATGGCCGCAGCGGTATTCCATTTATGATGGTCTATGGGCCACGGTTTCCAAACGGCCGATTACTGCCGGAAATTCCAAGCGTCGATCAGCTGTTGGATGCCATAAAATCTGCAAAAACCAACTAGGCAACAGATTCTCCATTAATGGGTTCCTTTTCCAGGGCAGATTCTTCAGCAATGGTTTCTTTTACCAAAAGCGACACCCCATAGGCGACTCCCAAACAAATTGGAAGCGTCAGAATGGACCATTGATAGCAGGAAATTCCATAAATGCGCACCCCATGGGAAGACAATTCCCCGGTCCAGAAAACATCCAACAGAATCCCAAGCACGGGCTGAAATATGGATCCAATTAGCATAAGAATGGCATTGGAAAAAGCTATGGCAGTTCCGGCATTCCGGGGAGATTCGTTGTCTTTTGCGCAGGTAAAAACCAGAATTTCACCGCTGGTAAAAACTCCAATGAGGAATAAAATAACAAAAGACAGCGGCATATTATCAACGTATATCAATGGAATAAATAATATGGCAACGCCCACAATGGAAAGCCTCATGGTCCTTACATAGCCTCCCAGCTTCCTGGCCACCAGGGCAACCGGAATACTGCCGATTGCAAATCCCACGAATATTACCGATGAGGCAAGGGAGGCCGTCTCGATACCAACCTGATACTTGGCCATAAAAAATGGCACAGCCCAGAGTTCGGAAAAAACAGAAATGGGCAAGTACATGAAGCCCCCCACCAGTCCCAACAGTATAATTTGTTTGTTTTTTATGACATTGATGAGTGTGCCCCAAAAGGACGATGGCTTCTTTTTGATTTTTTTTTGGGCAGTTATGGATTTTGGCACCAATAGAAATACCAAAACAGCGATAATAAAGCCCACCGAAGCCAATAGAAAGATGGTTTCTCGCCAACCTATGCTATTAACGCAGCTCGCCAGTGGAAAACCGGCACAAAGACCACCCAGGGTTCCCATCATGTTGGCTATGCCTGTGAACACGGCAAAATATTTGGTGGAAAACACCACAGACGCAATCTGCAGACATGACACAAAAGCGCAGGCCGCGCCGGATCCGACAAGGCAACGCCCCAGCTGGGCGACCCACAGGCTATTCGTTAAAGCAAACAAAACGGATCCCAGTATGGATAAAAGTACGCTAAACCCTATGAGGTTCCGTGGCCCTATTTTATCCAAAATTAATCCACAGGGCAATTGCAGCAGGGCATAGGGATAGTAGAAGCAGGAAATCAGCATACCCAGCATACCGGTGGTTATGCCGTAGTGAAACATGAGGTCGTTGGTCATGACACTCGGAGACACCCGCAGCACCACCTCGTAGAGATAAAATATGCTGGCCAACCCCCATATAATCAATGAATTGGCAAATCCCTTCGCTTTTGGCTCGCTCATCAATCCCTCTCCATTTTCTATTATAACTGCTATTCCAGCAACTGCTATTCCAGCAAATCCTTACCGGTTCTGTCTTTCAGAACAGATACGCCCCATATTCCCAAAATAGCAAGTAATGTTATGGGAGCAATCGACAAAATTTTCGAAATAGATGTGAAATAATCCATTATCAGCGTAGAAGATCCGCCAACAACAGCCTGGGCAAGGCTCATGGAAATGGAAACTCCTGTGCAGCGCACCCTCTTCGGGAAAGCCTCCGAAAAGAATGCCGCTCTGCTGGAAAAATACATGCCCAAACACGCTCCATAGAGCATGTTCAGTAGCATTAGCGTATCAAACGACCTCATATCGGTCAAAAACATAAGGTATACGCTGACAGAAACCCCAAGCATGCCGCCGATGAGAAAAAACTTTCTCCCAAATATGTCCGATAAATAGCCGCAGCCCAGGGCTGAAATAACTATGAATATATTGGCGTATACGCTACATTTAGCCGCCTCGTTCAAGGTCAGAATATTCTCTCTCACAAAAAAATATGGCACGAAAGTCAGTAGCGTATAAAATCCCATGGCACTGAAGGATGTTATGGCTACGGTACAGGAAACTTCCTTTTTATGCTTCAGCAGCGATTTAACTATTGAATATTTTTCTGTTTTTTCCCTGGGAGCATCGCTGGAGGAGGAAATAAAGGCGAACGGTATCAGCAGAGCGGCTGCAAGAAATGGATATCTCCAGGCGTAATCATAGATTTCCTGTTCCGTAAAAAAAATGTGTAGAATTATCAGAGCCTGCCCCGTCAACAACACACCAGCCTGACTACCCGCATCACTAAAACTACCGAAAAATCCCCGCCTGCGATTTTCAGCTAATTCCACAAAATGTACCATGGCCGTTGAGTATTCTCCGCCCATGGATATCCCCTGGATTACTCGCAGAGAAACAAAGAGTAATGACGCTGCCAGCCCCCATTGCTCACAATCCGGCAACAATCCCATGGCAACGGTGGGAACGGCCATAAATAGGATAGATGTGGATAGCGCTCGACGACGTCCTATTTTATCTCCGATGGGACCAAACAACATCGAGCCCAGCGGTCGCATAAATAATCCCACTGATACGCTCAGGAAACTTAAAATGGAACAGGTACTTTGATCTCCATAGGAAAAGAATTTTTTGGATAAAATTGGCAGAAAAGGCATGAGTAATGCAAAGCTGTACCATGTCAGCACATTCCCAACAACACCACAGGCGGCATCGTATTTTTTATGTACGATAAACATAACTCACTCTCCGCAATTCCTGCAAAAACCCAGGAACTTATCTGTCCTATGTTTCCTAAGATTCCCAACGTTCGACATGGATAGCAGCGACGAACTTATATAATTTCCGACGGCAGCTACTGCCGCATCTGAATCTCGATGGGCCCCACCCAGCGGTTCAGGTATTATACAGTCTATCATTTTAAATTTCAACAGATCCTGGGAAGTTAGCCGCAGCGCATTAGCCGCATCCTCTGCCTTCGCAGCATCTCGATAGAGAATTGAGGCACAGCCTTCTGGGGAAATTACCGAATAAACGGAATATTCCAACATGGCGATGACATTGGCAACAGCCAGGGCCACGGCCCCTCCGGATCCACCTTCCCCTATGATAACGGATATAATTGGATGATCAAATTTCAGAGCTCTTGCTATGCATTTGGCGATCGCCTCCGATTGCCCGCGTTCCTCTGCCCCAACGCCAGGATAGGCGCCGGCGGTATCTATAAATGTAATTAGAGGCATCTGAAATCGATCTGCCAGATCCATTAGCCGACACGCCTTTCTGTAGCCCTCCGGATGTGGCATACCGAAATTGTGCTTTATTCTTTCTTCGGTGTCGCGGCCTTTTTCATGACCGAGAATAGCCACCGAGAGCCCCTGGAATCGACCGATGCCGGCAGTAATGGCAAAATCGTTGCCAAATATCCGGTCGCCGGCCAATGGCACAAAATCTTCTATCAACGCGTTGATGTAGTCCGAAGTTTTGGGACGATCCTGATGCCTTGCCACCAAAACCTTTTCCCATGGTTTTAGTTCGGCATATATTTTTTTCAGCAATTTTTTTTGTTTGGATTCTAGTCGTTTGATTTCTTCCAATATGTTCATATCTTTCGTGCTTAGATTTTTCAGCTCTTTTACTTTATCGTCCAGCTCAAAGAGTGATTTTTCGAAATCCAGAATAAGCATGATGTCCTTTCAATTATTCGCGCAATTTTAGCACAACCGGAGCAGAGCTCCTAGATTAGACTTCTTTCGAAACAAAGATATTTCGAGGAATTTATAGGAGCATACGGAGCGCAGGACCGCAGTGTACATGTGGTACATGAGGATCCGAGCACCGAAGCGACGCAGAAATTA
>JAIRZD010000036.1 GCA_031267415.1 Holosporaceae bacterium | reverse complement strand
CTTTCGAAACAAATATATTTCGAGGAATTTATAGGAGCATACGGAGCGCAGGACCGCAGTGTACATGTGGTACATGAGGATCCGAGCACCGAAGCGACGCAGAAATTACCGAAAGAGCGCATGTTTCGAAAGACGTCTATTAAATGCGTACCTATTCATTTCTACAGCCTCTGTTTACAGACTGTGCAGGAGCTGTACAAAATCGAGGTTATACAGATTTTTTGAGAGGCCCGCGATGTCATTTTCCCCAGATACTTGAGTGGCGGGAGTGACGGGACTCGAACCCGCGACCTTCGGCGTGACAAGCCGACGCTCTAACCAACTGAGCTACACCCCCATACGCGTCCGCCAGGCTACCCAAACACAACTGATATGTCAATGGCCATAACGGAATCTAGCGAACTACGGCATTGTTTTCAGGTACACACACCGCCATTACTGCTTTGTAACCTTCAGGAACTCCTTATTTAGGCCGGAAACAGCAGTCATCCAGGCCAATAATATTACGGTAAAGATAACCGCGATTACAGGCGCGAGTTCCACCAACGTTGATCCCACGAACACGACATTGAGCAACAAATACTGGATAAGAGCTCCGCCGGACTTTCCCGCTCTACCGCCAATGACGTCAACGGCAGCCTTACCCTTGGATTTTAGTTCCTCGTCCAATGGTATATAGCACATTTCTTTCGTTGGGTCAAAAAGTGAATATTTTATGGCCTTACTTAGGGCGTTTTGCAGCAATCCAACCGTGGTTACTACTCCCAGAACAGTAATGCCACCGATGGACGAAACCAATGGATCAAGACTACCCTTAAATATTATGAATAGGAAAAAAATACAGCCCGTGATAAAAATTGCCAATGGAGTTGCGATGGCGCCCACCAGCCAGGAACATCTGCGCAGAACATTCGCTCCCACCAGCATAAATACCAGTGTGGCGATTCCGGTGTATATCTGCACGCCCCCCATGAAGGAATTAAACGCATCCTTGGATGGATACAAAATCCCCGCCTGGTCTTTCCACAGAACTTCCACAAGATTTATGCTTACGCCGTAGCATATGATAAGCAGCGCTATGAATCCCAGATACTTTGATCGGATGATGCAGCCGAAGCTGTCCATCAGCGACATCTTTTCCTTTTTCTTTGGCTTTTTTATCTCGCTTGGATTGTAGTAGCGTGGATCCTTAAGGATGCTTTCTGTAAGCCAATAGTACAAGGAAACAATGACTATACAGGACACGACCATCATGCAGGTAAGAAGCGGAAGAGCGCTCCACTGGTCTGCCTCGCTGCCACCGCCGCTGCCCTTTATATTTTTCAAAAAAGTACCGGAAAATATCAATGAGCAGTTGGCCACGAACCCAAACATTGAATAGAATCGCTTGGATTCCTTCAGGGAGGTCACATCGTTGGCGAAACGCCAGAACATCAGGCTCACCATGGCACTTCCCCATAACTCCGACATTACATAAAAAGAGGAAAAGGTCCAATTGCCAATTGGCTTCAGCAACGCTTCCACCCACTTTAGCCATTTGGTTTCGATGAGAAAGCCGGAAAAATCGCAATGCAAATACTGGTGGTACGGATACAATACCGCCGCAAATAGCACGAAATACGCTGCGAAGAACGAAACTATCGCGTAAAAAACTGTGTTTTTTGAAAAGGCGTTCGACATTTTAGAATAGATTATCATAAAAACGACCGCCGACGGGAGAACGAACCATAACTTTAATGTTGGTATCGTTTTGGCGCCCATGGAGGTTATGACCAGTGAATCCTTCATGCCTCTCATTAGGCTGTAATTGAGCAAAATGCACAGCATCATTACGGCCATCGGTAGAAATTTCTTTAGCTCGAAGTTGTGTATTGGCCACACCAAAGACCTCCAACCAACAAACTCTGTGTCTGTACCGCTTTTTACAGATTTCACCATTTTGCTTCTCCACAAAAATAAAAATACCAGCCCGCTACTCTATAGTAACCGTTGCAAATTTTCAATTGATTTTTGTTATCTCCCCTGGCAGAATAGAAAAAGTTTTTGGAAATGAGGCGTTCATGAATTACGATCAGGAGCTGTTAAATAAGATTCTTGAAGTGGTAGATCAGACCATTCGCCCTTCCCTGGCGGCAGATGGCGGTGATATTTCCGTCATGTCACTGGAAGGTAACTCTGTATATGTAAAATTATCCGGCGCCTGCTCCGGATGTCCCATGGCTTCGGTAACTTTAAAAAATACCGTTGAAAGAATTATCCAAAAACATGTATCCTCAGATCTTGTGGTGCTGGCGGTTTAATGCCAAGTCTTTTTAAGCGTGGAAATCATTTGATTCCGCCATGGCTCCTGCTGGCAGTCCTTGGTGAGCTGGTGGTGGCCCAGAATCCCGCTGCTGCGTCCAAAAAGACGCCAATGGACGTTGTAAATGTGCTATTTGAATGTCACCTGGCTAACAGGAAACTCGATGTTCTGTACCATCAATTGCTGAAAGATATAAACCTGGAAAAAGGTCAACACACCATTCCCGGCATTGCGCTGTGTTCCATAAAACGCACCGAACCGGGAAAAGCTTCCGAACGCAAAAGATTCATCAAGTCAATTGCATCCGTGGTAAATCGCGTTAATAGCCTGGTCATGGGCCATAGATTGTTTGTGCTGGCGGTTCGCCACAAAACAATGAATAATCTGAAATTAACCGCCGAAGAAAAGGAAAAATTTCAGCTCATATGCTCATTTTATCAATCCAATGACATTAAAACTCTGCTGGAGAGAATCGGCCCAGTTCCGGTGTCCTTGGCAGTCGCCCAGGCATCGCTGGAAAGCGGATTCGGCAGTAGCGTGGTGCTACACCGGAATAACGCTTTTTTCGGCATGATGAAGGATAAAAGAAGCGTATATTACTTTGATACTCTGTTCGAAGCGGTAATCGCCTATGTGAAAACCATAAACGTGCATCCATGCTACAAACAGCTGCAGCAGGAAAGGACCAAGATGCTCCTCAGCGCCCAGAAAATAGACGGAACAAAGTTGGTCCAATACCTTGGCAAATACGCCGAAAAGAAAAATTATCGTAGTAATCTGTCAAAAATAATGGAATATCACAACCTGCACCTACTGGACCGATCCTATAAAAATGTGTAATAAATTGTCTAGCCAGTGGAAGGAAAACAATGTCTACTAAAAAATGTCCAGAATATGCTATGGAAGATTATCGCCACCTGAGAGAAGCCGGCGCGCTGGCGGCGTATATACTTGACTACATAACGCCCCATGTGGTGGAGGGCATCAGCACCATTGAGTTGGATAAACTCTGCCATGAAGAAATTACTAGACATCACGCTCTGGCAGCTCCACTGAACTATGAAGGCTATCCGAACGCCACATGCATATCTGTAAATCACGTTGTTTGTCACGGTATTCCGTCAAACCAAAAATTAGCGAATGGCGACATACTAAATATAGATATTACGGTCATCGTGAATGGATGGTACGGAGATTCGAGTCGCATGTACACGGTGGGAAAGGTTTCTAATCGCGCGATGGAATTGGTGGACGCCGCCTACGATTCTCTGATGCTGGCCATCGACATTGTAAAGCCAGGAACCCGTCTCGGAGACATCGGACACGCCATCCAAAGCTTCGCCGAGGCAAGAAAATTTTCCGTGGTAAGGGATTATTGCGGACATGGCATAGGTCGCGTATTCCACGACGAGCCGTTAGTACTGCACTTCGGCTCCCCGGGCACCGGAATGATGCTGAAGCCAGGGCACGTGTTTACCATAGAACCAATGCTGAACATTGGCGGCTATAAAACCGAACTTCTGGCAGATAATTGGACAGTAGTCACCAAAGATAGATCTCTTTCCGCTCAATTTGAACATACTCTCGGCGTAACGGCCGACGGCTGCGAGGTCTTTACCCTATCCAGGATGGGATTGGACAGGCCACCCCATAAACTGGGACAAAAATAATGCAACAGGATCAGCGGGATCAACAGGATCAACTGGACAATAAGAGCAATAAAAAATGTGGTTTTGTGGCAGTATTTGGGGAAACCAACTCCGGGAAATCGTCGTTGATCAACGCCATGGTCGGTCAGAAGGTGTCCATAGTTTCGAGGAAAATTCAAACGACTTTGACGCGGACGCTTGGGATTGCCATTCGCGGCGATAGTCAAATCATTTTTGTCGACACTCCTGGATTCCTACGCCAAAATTCCAGGGAATCGTTATCAAAAATAGCCTGGGATGCATTTCGCAAATCTACGGAAGCAATGTTTGTGGTGGATGCCAGCCGAAAAAATTTTGATTCCAGTATCCGATTGCTGGAAAGAATAGATAAGGAAAGAAAGCTAACCCTGGTCATCAATAAAGTTGATCTGGTCCACAAACCGTTGCTCCTGGGGATGGCGGAAAAATTTAGCAATATTCGAATTTTTCAAGAAATATTCATGACATCGGCCATCGAGCCCAGCGGCATAGATGATATCCTGAGGCACTTTGATGCGCGACTGCCCTTCGGCGAGTGGTTGTATGCAGCCGATGAAATTACCGATTCATCATTCGAAAAATACACGTCCGAAATTACGCGGGAGCACATATATCATCGATTACATCAGGAAATTCCCTACAAATGCGTCGTGGAAACCGGACATTACCAACAGCAGGAAGACGGCAGCGTAAAAATTGTGCAAAACATATACGTCAAAAGCAATAGACACAAGACCATATTTCTGGGGGCTGGCGGCAGCAAGATAAAGGCCATCGGCGAAGCTGCCCGCCGGGAACTAACGGAGCTCCTGCAGCGGGAAGTACACTTATTTCTTCATGTTCTGCTGCAGAGCGACTAATATAGTTGCGGGAAGCTATTTTTAACTGGGAAGCCTATTTATCAGCGATACGAATCCAAGAGATTCCAAAAAATCCATAGCCCCAGCGTGATCAAGCTCCATTGGACCAGCCGGGAAGGCGGAAAAATCACCGATATCCACGTCTTTTCGTAAAGTTGCCAATTGTCTAGATAGCTCAGCATTTGCACGTCCCTGCTCCAGATTATCCCTGATTTTTTTAGACTGGATTGCATCCATATGCTCATAGATACCGTCCAACGTCTGGAATTCATCCAATAATTTGGCAGCTGTCACCGATCCTATGCCTTTTACACCAGGAATATTGTCCGACGCATCTCCGACCAGAGCCTGGAAATGTACCATCTGGGATGGATAAACGCCATATTTCTCCAGAACTTCCTTGGACCCAAGGATTTTCGATTTTACCGGATCAAACATCGACACGTTCTCATCGATTAATTGCATGATATCCTTGTCGGAGGATGCCACGGTTACCTCAAATCCGTTTTCCACCAAATGCCGGGCATAGGTGGCTATGAGGTCGTCGGCTTCAAACCCAATTTTTTCCGCCATGGGAATGCCAAAGGCACGACATGCATCCCGAGAAAGCTGAAATTGCGCCTTGAGTTCCGCCGGCGTTTCCGAGCGGGTTGCCTTATAGGCAGGATAGAGCTCGCTGCGAAATGTTTTGCGTCCGGCGTCAAATACGATCAGGAAAAAATCAGCTGACCGGTATCTAGTCAGCAGTGGAAATAACAAAGCGCAGAAACCATAAACTGCGCCCACCGATCTTCCATCGGCTGCAGTAAGTGCCGGAAAAGCGAAAAAAGCACGGTAGATGAATCCAGAGCCATCCACCAGTACTCCATGCCGCCGCATACTAGGCGGAGGGTTCGCCACGATGCGCTCTTTTTTCTTCGTAAAATTGGACAAAGTCCACCGGAGCTAAATACAGCGGCGGGAAGCCTCCTTCGCTGATGGTGCTCGCGATGATACTTCTCGCAAATGGGAACAGCAGGCGCGGACATTCGATGTGCAGTATTTGATCCAAGATGTCATCCGGGAATGCACTAATCATGAATTCTCCAACATATTCCAATTCCAAAATGAACAGTTGCTTATCCGATTTTGCGCTGATATTCATCAGCAGTCCAACGGTATAGGCATCGTTAGCGGAAGATAGCTCCTCGCATTTTTCGGCTTTTACGTCCAGACGAATGTCAATTTGTGGCTGTTTCTCGGATTCTTTGGAACGAGATGCCGCATTAACAATTTCGAAGGACAGATCCTTCACATACTGCGAAACAACACCGAAAAATTGCTGTTCCACGGGTTCCTTATCGGTCATCAAATCCTCCATAATTGCCATCTAACACCGCGACAATATACACGACACCGCCGCGCTATACAATCATGATCAGCATCGCTCAGCCCGCACCCAGGATTGATCTGGATGATATTGTATGCTATACGCATCTTGCACTTTTTTGATGGACGCTTAGCTCAGCGGTAGAGCATTACCTTCACACGGTAGGGGTCGTAGGTTCAATCCCTACAGCGTCCACCAGATTTTAGAGCATCTTCAGAGGAAACGTTTTGTCCTGATTCTATATAATAATAAAAACAATGGTATTGTCAAAGCTGGGCATTGGTGGCGATCCGGGGATTGACTTCTCTACGAGGCCATTGTCAGCATTCACGGCTCAGCCTGGGGGCATCGATTTATTTGGTTGTTTTGTTATCGTCGTTATATTAATATTAGTTTGTAATAAAATAATATAAGATTTTAAGTCGATAGCGTTTTTTATTTATAACAAAGAAGGATATGTGAAAAGAAATGAAAAAAGATCTAGCAAAAATATTATATATAGCAATTCCAATCATCGGATTCGCGGAATATAGCAGCGGGATGATAGAAAAATATAACAATATGCCGACGGAAGTCAAAAAGGGGGAGACAGCCAAATTGGTTGACTATAACAGCGGGGTGGAGCCAGCTGGATGTGTGTCATTGTCACCCAGCTGTTCAGTGAATACTCCTGAGACAACCACTGACAAAAATGTATCCACGCAGAGCAAATTGCGTAACGCTGCGAAGCAGAAAATTGAAATACATGATGAGCCCAGCCGGCTGACAGTATACTCCTCGGCTTGCCAGAATACTTGCCAGAATACTTGCCAGAATAATGGAGACAAAATAGGTAATGGAAACGAGAATTTGCTCGCAATTTTTTCCGATCTCCCAAAGGACTTGAAACGATGCTGGGCTCCATTCTTCATTAAAGGATACAAAATACCTGATAGGGGAATCTTGGGAAAAAATGGCGCTGTACTATCCATACATCGTGAGGTAGTAAATCACCTGCGTGCAATGGGAGCGACCGTGCATATCAGCGAGAAAAAGGGTTCTGATATTGTCAATCTGTTCTCCCTGAGTAACCTCCGTTTAACGTCTTTCTTGACTACGCGCGCAGGATGGCAGTTGAGTTCACTGCTGACAACGAGTGTTCTTTTCGAATTTACATTTACCTATCTGTTGCCGGCCATATTCTCGACTGAGCTGTGCAGAGGAAAAGCGCGGATTGACATAATACGAGATTTATTTAATCCGCATCTAGCCACCTTTCCGGACGGTACGCCTACGCAGTACTGCTGGTGGAGTAAGTTGGTAAAATGGTGGGATTGTAATTTGAGAACGAAAAAAGAACTCGTTCTAGGGCCAATATCTGTCGCATATTTCTTAGTTGACTATATCAGCGAACAGCCGGAAGTACTGGACGTCCTCTTTGGATCGTTTCCGGGGCTGGAGGCAATTCGCGGACTATATGACGGCGCTGACTCGTCCGGCGGCGGCGCGCGTGACCCCAACTCTCTGATAGGCTGGTACGAACTAATGTAGAAACCCAGGGACATCCATAGACTTCTTTCGAAACATGCGCTCTTTCGGTAATTTCTGCGTCGCTTCGGTGCTCGGCGAGCGTGAAGGCCGCTACAGAAATGGTGTACTGGGTGGTGTACCGGTCGTCAGCTGAAACACAGCGATTGGTGCACGCGATACACCTCAGCCTCGATCGGTGCGTGCCGAAATAAGGCCTGATCCGTGCCGGTCATGAATGTCTGCACATCGATATCCTGGAGTTCGTCCAGCAAATTTTTGCGGCTCGCTTCGTCCAGGTGTGTCATGACATCGTCCAGCAGCAATATTGGAACACCGCTATTGGTGCCGCGGGATATTCTGATGCTAGCCAACACGAGGGAAATTAGAAAAGCTTTCTGCTCGCCGCTGGAGCAATTTTCTGCCTCCACCAGAATTTTTGGGCGCCGCGCCTCCCATATGCTCCTATGGACACCGATGAATGTGCTCTGTTTTTCGACATCCGGGTAGCGATTTTTCGCCAATATTCCGGCGATTTCCAGGACGGCGTCTTCCTCGCTCTGGGTTTCGCATATGCGCTCCACATCGCCTGATATGTCAACGATCGGCCGCAAAAAATTCGACGGATATGCATCGAATGTCCTGTTTAACAATTCGATGAACTCCCTTCGGCTTTTGCTGATTTTTACATTTTCCAGCGATATTTTTTGCTCCAGAATTTTCAGCCAGGATTCGTCTCTCCGATGAAATATTACATGAAGACGTTCCTTTTGCAGTTCTGCCAATTGCCGCATATTTCGCCTATGCATCCGGTCGTAGCCGCTCACCAAATGATCAAAAAAGCCTCTTCTATCAGACATGGGGCCGGCAAATAGGCTATTCATGCCGGGAACGCACCAGACAATCCACAGAAGTTCTTCAAATCTGGATAAACTTGGCGCTCCGGCGCCGTCGATGCGGGCTATTCTCCGGCCACTGGGCGCGCAGGTGGATAATTTGGTCCCATAGCCATTTTTTTCGAAAAACAATTCCAAATGCCAGGAAAATGCAGGACCATCTATGGAATTTAGATTGTTCAGGGGAGCTTTCCTTAATCCCCTGGCGGAGGAAAACAGCGATATGGCTTCCAGCAAATTTGTTTTGCCGGCTCCGTTTTGTCCGTGAAATATCACGAATTTTGAAGAGAAATTCAGCGCCAATACACGATATGACCTAAAATTTTTACCGCTCAACTTTGTTATGCCGGAAATCAACCCTAGATTCTCATCGGCATTATTACAAATATGGACTCAGGCTCGGATTCGTCTGTTAATAGGATGGATGCCAGAGAATCGCGCACATAAATCTTGAGCTTTTCGCCGGGCAGGGTCTGGGCCACATCCAACAAATAGCCAGCATTGAAACCGGCGTTCCAATTGGGACCACTATAGACAACTTCCATCTCGTCCCTGGCGTTGCCAACTTTACTGTTAACAGCATAAAAATAAAGGGTATTTTTGTTAAGTTCCAGCTTCAGAGACCTTACTTTATCATCAGAAATTACGGCAACGCGGTCCACTATTTCGGAAAATGCAGCCCTATTTACCAGGAAAAAATCGACAGACGCGTCCGGAATGACCCTTTTATAGTCCGGGAAAGTACCTTCCACCAACTTGGATATAAAAATCACATCCCCAATGGAAAATTGCACCTGATTTGCGCTAAACGTCAGAGCTATCTCCCCCGTAAACATATCCAGCAACTTTTTGACCTCTCCGACGGTCTTTTTGGATATGATAACCCCATGTAAATGTTCTTTAATGTCTGTTTCGATGTGGGACACAGACAATCTGTGGCCATCGGTGGAGGCCGCCTTCAGCCGAGAATCCTCCTTATGCAAATAAAGGCCACCAAGATTGTGGCGACTCTCCTCCGGCGATATGGAAAATTTAGTGCGGCTGATTAATTTGCTCAGCTCCGAAGATTTCACATTGAAATTACAGGTATTTTTCAGCGTTGATATGGCTGGAAAATCCGCCGGATCCAACGTTGACAATTCAAACCTGGAATGTCCGGTCACCACGGCCAGCTTGTGTCCCTTGTCCATTAACATAAATTCCAAAACGGCGTTTTCCGGAGATTTTCGGATTATGTCGTTTAGGGTCGTCGCGGGAACGACTGCGCTGCCGAAGGTGCTTATGTCTGCGCTAACAGTCTCAAGAATGGAATGGTCCAGGTCGGTGGCCTTGACACATAACCCAGCAGCGCTAAACTCCAACAGAACGTGGGATAATATTGGGACAATAGACTTTCTGTCGGCTACACTTACAGCTCGCGTAATCGCTGGCAATATATTACTTTTCGTAACCTTTGCTCTCATGCGTGTATCTCCAAAAACACAGCCACTGAATCATTAGCCCAGGGTAATACTAATTTATCACCAAAACAACCTCCGATTTCCGTAGCTCATATTCTCTCTCCCCAGATAAGACTAGAGGCGGTCGACGGTGCCTTCTATTAGACTTGACTTCGAAACATTCGCTGTGAAGGATGTATTTTTTGCCGAATTCTAGTGGTGCATGTATTTATATTGCTTTTTTGCATATTTTCATGTATACTAAAATTATCATCATGGATAATAATAAAGAGACGGAGTAAGTGACATGACCATTGGAAAAATTAAAAAAAGAAGATTCGCAATTGCGGCGGTATGCGTCATTACCAGTACGATGTGGGATGGAAAAGCAGAGTATGACATAGTAGATGAGGAAGGAGTTGCAAGATGCACGGATGACATGAAAAACGAGCAGGTGATAGAAGCATATAAGGAATACGCTGACTACGGAAAGGGAATATTGATGAGCCTGAAAGAGGAAACAAAAAAGGCAGGAAGGGAGTATGACGAACATGAGTATGATTATGATAAAGAAACGACCGTGAGGAGCTTTATCCAGAATCTTTGTACCTTGGTAGAGGAAAGGAAGAGCGCGAAGGAAGCGGAAGAAGCTTTGGAGCTGCTCTTTTTGATTTATGAGGAAGGCTGTGGATTTGGTATAAAATTGGTGAATAATGGCGATGACACATGGGATTCCATAAACGAGATAGCTTTCGCGGCATTAGCCAACAATGCGGACGCCGAGAAATTGGATAATTGCATGAATGCTTTATTGCTTGCCGACGAACCCTGGTGGGTAGGATTGGATTCCGCTGGAGACTATAACTCGGAGATGAAGAAGTGGGCAACTGGAGTGAGGGTGGGAGGTGGTATATTAGGTCATCTGGATCAGGAAAGAAGGAAAGCATGGAAGGAACTAATATATCAGACACGAGCGGCGGACGAAGCGAAAATGAGAAAAATGTTACTAGACTCGAGGAGAAGTGGATATAGTAAAGATGTAGATGCAGATGGATATGGAGATGTAGATGCAGACAAATATTTATTTGAAGATTCGGCGGACGAGGTAATACACAATGGTGAGGGAGGAGCGAAGAAAGTATACAATGGTGAAGATGAAAGGGCAGATACTGTGGCAGAGATTTATACTCTGATGGGGAAGGGTAAAGTGGACGCTGCTCGGAAAGTGTTGATAAGTCTGCTAGAGAGTGGTGAGCTAGGAACGGTAGAAGCTCTGGAAGTGTTGTATAATCTGATGCCTGACAAAAGGAGGGGGGCAAACAATGAGGAAGAAATGCCGAGACAGAGAACGAACGGATTTATAAAAGGATGTGGGAGGGGAATGTCTAATGTAGGTAACACTTGCTATGCAAATGCCTCGCTGCAGGCGCTCCTGGGGACAAAAGCTTTGCGAGACGTAATTGCTGAATACAAAGGGGGAAAGGTATTATGGAAGGCCTTAAAAAGTTTGCTCGAAGAAAGGGAGAAAGAGAGTACGAAAGGAATAAGCATGGCGAATAGATTGGAAGAGATGGGGAACAGCTGGGATGCGTTAGGAAGATTATTGAAAACCGAATGGTATCGGCAACAGGACGCCATGGATTTTATAATAGAATTAATTAATGGCCTGGGCACGTGGATAGGGCGAGAAAGCGGAAAGGAGCAGAGGAATGTAGACATGGCAACTGAGATAAGGAATGCTATGAAAGAAAAGGTAACTGTAAAGATGGTCAACGAGGCCTGTTGCCCGAAATGCGGAAAAGAAAAAAGGACAATTGGGGAAAGTAACGTAGCATTGGAAGTTGCTTTTGGAGAAAATGAAGAGGGTGAGGCGATAAATAGCAAGCTGATGGAAGAGCTGGGAAAATTGAGTGAAGTTAAATACGAGTCGACAGACCTGCGGAAGTGCGGGGAAAAAGCGGAAAGTGGCGAAATGTGCGGAGGAAAAATAGGGGAATCGAAAGAGACATTGCAGGATCTTCCCGAGGTATTAATTATTCGGTTAAAGAAATATAGATCAGACAATAATGGAGGAACTAAAAAGATAAAAAATAGGATGACCTATGAAGAGGAGTTGACGATACCGGACTGTTTGTTGAGCAAAGAGTTAAAAGAGGAAAATAGAACCTATACATTGCGGGGCGTTATAAAACATAGAGGAGAGAGCCTGGTGAGTGGACATTACGTTGCAAACGTGCGTAACGAAGAAGATAGAAAATGGTACGAGTATGATGACTCGAACAGGACAGAATGTAATAAGGATGGATCTTTTGCGGTCGAAGATGGCGCGTATATCTTGGTGTATCAAAAGAAAAACGAAGAGGAAAAAGATAAAAAGGGTAGTGAGTAATAGCATTTCCCGTTTTCTGCTATCGGAATGGCGCGCTGGTTTGTGGAACGCGCGCCCCTCATTCGGGCTGCATATATTAAGTATTCTTTAATAAATTATGTGGTAAATAGGGATTTAGTATCGTATATTTTTTACACTTAGAATGGAGAATCAAATAATGAGAAAGCGAGAGAGAATAGCGATTGGGATAACCATGGCGATGATGAATGCGTGTTTGACGTCAAGCGACTGTAATTGCATGGATTCCAGACAGCCTATGGATTATTGTCAAACAAATGAGCCTGAAATGTATGCGTTGTATCCTGCAAATTTGACACACGAGAATGTGCATGGGAATAGACTGAACATCCATGGAGACGAGATCGACGATAAGATATATGAGCTAGAAAGATGGATTAAACTTAGCATGATCCGTGGTAAACTTAATGAATTGAAATTCGGGCCTGGTGGGATTCCAGGGTTGGACGTGGATGCTGCTGTGAAGGAAGAGGCGCTTATTAGAGAAGATGGAACGGATGCGGAGATGGACAAGTGGCTGAGGGAGGGAGAACTGGACGCGACAGACGGGATGAAAGATAGCTTTAGAGGTGCGTTGAATCATTTCTATCACTGGTGGTTGGAGTTGCTGTCGGCTGATACTCCGGGTGGGAGAAGAGAAGAGTTGAGATCTTGGACAGGATTGGTGGAGTACCTGCGGATAACAAGGAATGTACAGCTGAGCCACGGATGTTTGAGAGTTATACAATATCTACGTGCTAATGGATTGATGCCCAATAATGACCCGGTGTATCTCTCCTGTTATGAAACAACAGCACGTAATTTGAGGGAAATATGTGGGGAATAGGTGGGTAGTGGATACAAGTCGGAGCGCGGGTAGAAGAAGAAACTTAGAATTTGCCTTCGAATAAATAGTGTGATATGATGGATCGTTGTCTTGTGATAACTATGGTGATAAACGTCGTGATAAATAGATGATGTGGACCCGGGGGCAGAGCCCGGCACCTCCACCGGATGCATTTTTGGGGGTGTATAGATTCGACGCGCATTGAAAAACTCGGCTTTCATTCGTGGTGGTTTACGTTATAGAACTAATATACTAAATGCGATTTTAAACCGTCGCTTTGAAGTATTGGGAGACGACGAGGAGTCCTCTGATGGATTCGTCGCCGCCAACGACAATGCCCCTGTAAAAGAGGCCATTGCCGCTTGATGCTTCGCGGTCTGGGAGAGCCGGGCAACAGAATTCTCCCGCTGAAACGAAGCCTGTCTGCCGTTCCAAGCTGAAACGGTGGCTGTCCGCTTGTTCCAAAAGGTGCATTTTCCAGCCAAAGAAAGGCATTTCCTAGCCCAGGAAGGCATTTCCTAGCCAAAGAAAAGCGTTTTCCAGCCAAAGAGGCGCATTTCCCAACCCAGGAAGGGCATTTTCTAGTCCAGGAAGGCATTTTCCAACCCAAAAATACCAGACTTCTTTCGAAACATTCGCTCTTTCGGTAATTTTTGCGCTGCTCAGCTGTGTGCCGTTGTTCCGACGCTCCGACGCTCATGTACCACATGTACACTGCGATCCTACGCTTCCTCAGGGGCTAGGAATCCGTCGGCCCTATCCGGCGGCTACGGACTATCGGCTTTTCGTTCTTGGTCGCCATAAAATGCGCGTATTTCTCTAAACATTTCAATGGCATATAAGGGATAAGAGGCTTGCCAAAACGGAGGGCGCGAAGCGCTTTTTCGCACAAACAAAAAACGACAAGGAAACAAAAGGAGGCTTGTCTTTTTGGTTTTCTTCGTGTATTATGACCCATAGCTGGTGCCGAATTATTTTAAAAATAGAGTGATGTGGGGAAACAGATATGAAAAAAACATTAATTGCGAGTGTTGTCTTTTGGTCGCTTTGCTCGACCGTATGCCTAGGGTATGACGGAGTCGGGGGTATATTGGATGCGAACAGATACGGTGACGTGGATTGTATAAAAACGAATCTGATAAAACACGTGTATGGCGACCATTGCATTGTCAATTTTAATAATTCGGAGGTGATAGAAAAGGTTTATGGAGGTAGTGAAAACTCCTGTAATAATGTGCTGGTACTAGGCGCACAGCCGAAAGCGGTGGCCAAAAAGGGGAGCCCGGGACCAGAGGGGAAAACCATAGAAGAGGAAACGGAAACGGAATCGGGATGGAAAAAGGTCGAAAAGAAGGGGGGCTTTAAAGCCGGTAGTGAAAAGGCCAACATATGTAGACTGGTGTGTGCTTTTTTGGGCATAGAGGGTAGGTTGCGGAATAACAATCAGCTTAATGAAGATAGGAGAGCGGAGGCGGTGCAACGAGTCACGCGTCTGAAGACGGAAGTCAGAGCACGCATTGGAGATTTAGGCGGCGCGCCCCAAGTATTGGTAGAGAAAATCATAGCCGCCACTGAGTGCCAGGATGTAACTACTCTAGACGAACTGAAGAAGGAGACTAACAATTCGCTAGACGAACTAAGGAAGGTGACTAACAATCCGCTTGAGGCGGACGGGCAGAAACTCTGGAACTGGCTTATTCAAATTTGGAACAGCGAAGGTCGGGCATTCGTGTGGCAGGACGAAGATAAATGGCGTACACTATTGAAAGTTGCTGGTGGTGATAAAATCTACGTTCTGTCGATCGCTGCTCCGCATGTAGAAGGTAAACTAAAGATTGTCAGTGCGTGGGTGCAGCCTCTAACCGTTGGGATGCTAGACGCAGTGCTTAAGGAGGTGACGCTACCGAAAGGATGGGAATTTAAGCCTGAAATAAACCTGGCGGAAGAGAAAATAAAAGTAGGAAAAGCGTTGCTGAGAATTAGCGGCGAGGGAGGGATTGTATTCGAAAATGAGTTGAGCGTGTTGAGTAAGAATGACTTGACCAAAGACAATACTGTGATTGGGAGAATTTTTCAGGCTTTGATTCAGAAAAAGAGTAAGCAGCCTAATCAAGTACCTAATCAAGTAATGGATGGAGGACTACAGGGAACGGAGGATCTAGCAGCGCTTGAGAAAAAGAGGGAGGAAGAGAAAGAGAAAAAAAAGGAGCAGAAAGAGAAAAATAGGGAAGAGGAGCAGAGAAAAAAAGCAGAGAAGGAAAAAAAGAAAGAGGAAAAGAAAAAAGAAGAGGAGATGAAAAAAAAGGAGAAGGAAGAAGCGGAACAGAGAGAGATCGAGAAAAAGAAGGCAGAGGAAGCGAAGCTGAAAAGTTTGAAGGGTGATTACGTGACAGCAGTCGCCAAGTTCTTTGCCGCGGAGAAAAATAGTGGCAACAGGGATTCGGTGAGGCAAGCAGCGGAAGCATTGAGAGACTGTATCGTGGACAAGAATGCAAACACTCCCCTGGCGAGAGCTGTGAAAGCGGTATTGGTCGTTGGGGCGGGCAAGGGAACGGAGAATAAGCAAAACGATGATTTGAAACCTGAAATGAGCTTGCTGAAAATGATTACGGAGAGCCTGAGCTCTTCCGTGGATTCCGGTCCGGCTAAAGCAACCGCATTATCTACCGCTCCTGCTCCTGCTCCTGCTCCTAATCCGAATTCTGCCGCTGGAACCACCTCTTCCGTTTCGTATCCCGATATATGTGAGATGGTAGATGGGAAAGGCAACGAAGAGGCAGTCTTGCATACGGCTGTGGTAAAGTTGTTGGTCGAGATTATTTGGAAAAAAAAGGGGATGGTGGATCCTAAAATGGCGGATCTACTGCTTAAATATGCTCTATTCGATCCACTGAAAAATCGAGAGTTTATGCAGCTGTGGGGATTACTCAGGGCGGGAACAGAAATAGAAGAAGAGAGACTGGTTCAGGCTGCAGCGGCGGCGTTCGAAAAGGCAAAGGATATGCCCACCGATAGTGAAGCTAATGGTGAATTTAGAAAGGCAAAACTGAACTTGTTGGAGGCGTATTTATGGTTCAGTGGAGCAAATAAGGAAGCTCCAAATGAAGGTGGAACTGAGATAATAGGGATATTGGCAGGGGATGAGTATTGTAACGTAAAAAGTGTAGAGAAATTGATTCTGGTGACCGATGAGGTGGAAACGGAACCCCTCAAAAACTTGCAGAAATTATGCAACAACTTATGTGCAGCGCAGCATGTCGTGATTGATGCTCAACTGATCGCGAAAGCGCTTGAATTGTTTACTAAAGGATATAAAATAAGGAATAAAATAAAAGAATGTCAGAGAAAAACAATCCACGACTTTGAGGCCGCGACCAAACGATGGAGTGATGGGACTAAGAGGGGGCTCTCATATACGCAAATAAATAACCTTTATCATGAGACCGAGACGGAGATTGCGAAGACGATGGAAATAGCAGCGAAGGATACAAGAGAATATGAAACTGGGAAACAAAGTTTCAAAGCGAAGTGTGCACAGTGGTTGGAAGAATATATCATAGATGGAGAAAAGGACTCCATAAAAGAACGAATAAAACACGTTGAGGAATTCCTGGCAGCAATAAATATGCTGATTGCGTCTTATAAAGAATTCGGAAAAAATTTAGAGGCCGCATATGGACAAGAGTGGGAAGGAACCTATGCAAAACTGAAAAATAAGGTGAAAGAAAATCTGAAACAGAAACAACCAATATGGTTACAGAAGTACGGTATAACAGACGAACGGATTAATGAAGAGCTAGAAAAATCGATAACCGCAACCGCCTCGGGTGAAGAGGACTATTCATTTAGAGAAGAACTGCGCGGCATCTTAGTTGAGGGAGTAAAAGCTGAAAAAGAGAAAGCGACAATGTGGAATGAACAACTAAATAAGGCAGAGGAAGAATGTGATAAGCAGATTAAAGCGACGGTATTGAGTACTTTGAAGGGGTTCCCGTGGGGATGCTCTGATATGCAGGATGCGCGCCCCTCATTTGGGACAAATTGCAATGGACAATAAGGAGTGGAAGTTTTGGGGAATCCCGAAAAACTCTCCAAAAATTTAATTCAAATATTTGCTTTACTTTAACCATTTGCTGTAATATTGTCGTCTAGCTGATGTTTTACTGGGTCATATGCGTTTTTTATCTTGCATTTGAAGAATTGGAGGATGGTTGTGTTTAAAGATCTATCGAAGTTCTTTATTCGTTTTTCGATTGGTTTCTTGCTTTCATATGATGCGGTTGCTTTGAATAGTGCGGAGGATTATACAAAAAATCATAGCAATTTCGTCAAAACGAATTCAAATTATAGGAATTTCGTCGTAACTAAAGCAGGCCTTAGGAATGGATGGGAAAGATATGAGTACGGTAAGTCGCTATATGATTGGGATGTATTCGCGAAAATGTCATGGGACATGGAGTATCTGGTTATATTTGCAGGAATAAGATACGGGACGGGGAATGAGCCTGGTTATAAACTTTTGACCAAGGCTGGTGGTCATAGTTTTGACCACGCATTGGACAAACTGGACAGTGCCGATTTTGAACAAAGAAAGCGGGATTATCTCAGGAAGTCAGTTAGAAAAGGTCTGGGTCAGCCTCGTAGCCAAGATAAATGCATCGGATTTTTTCAATTTTACGGGACGGATGCAGGCAAAGAATTTACTAACGCTATGGAAGATTATGTCCAACATATAGAAGAAACGATTTTGTATTGCGACAGCTTGGGTGATAGGGTGAAAGGGGCCAGGGAGTTGAAAAAAATTTTGTTGGATTACAAATTTAATACCTGTAGTTACGGTATGAACCCGGAACTAGATGTGGACCAAGCTTGCCGAATACTCGAATTCCTAGAGAGCGCTGGGCAACGTGCAACGTTGACAGTAGTCCCTCTTACTGATGCAGAGCTGGTTGCAGAATCCAAGAGAACACACACTTTAATACAAAGTCTTCGGGGTATTGATGGGAAAAGCGAAGTTTTTGTTTTTGGGGATGGATCTGCCGATAATAGTTCACGCGGGCTTCGCTTGGTATATAACGGAGGGCGTTATTCGAGATTGTTGGATAAGACAGACTTAGCGGATATGAAGATTTGGGCTAAAAACAATAACGTGGGGATTTGCGAGATTAACCTAGACGCAACTCCGCCCGTGCTTAGGCTTTGCAAGTAGGTATATTCTCTTAGTGGAGGAATTGCTCAGCACTTCCTCCGGCGCTTCCCCCATCCTGACTACCTCAATCCGCCCGTTTGTCGACGGCGATTTATTATAAAACCAAAAATTAGCGTCAGCCGTAGATGGGAATTTTTATTAGACTTCTTTCCAAACAAAGATATTTCGAGGAATTTATGGGAGCATAGGGAGCGCAGGACCGCAGTGTACATGAGGATCCGAGCACCGAAGCGACGCAGAAATTACAGAAAGAGCGCATGTTTCGAAAGAAGTCTATTCATTTTGAAATTTTAACGACCAGACCGGTGTATATCCATAAAAAAACTTGACAAGCGGCCGCAAATGTTGTATACCAATCATTGAGGCAGTGTTGTGGAGCTTTTTGTGTCTGGGATGGGTAGAAAGTCGAGAATGGATTTGGGCGCTGATGTTATTTCAGCCCTGGTTCCTGCTGCGCTTTTCACCACTGCGTTTAGCTACTCATATTATCGTTATTGGCTTCCGAGCCAAGTATAAATTTTCACATCAATTATTTTTTTTTATAGCATTCTGTGAGGTATGGTGCTGCTTTTGCTAGCTGTTGTCTTTTTAACATTCATTAGACTTCTTTCGAAACAAAGATATTTCGAGGAATTTATAGGAGCATACGGAGCGCAGGACCGCAGTGTACATGTGGTACATGAGGATCCGAGCACCGAAGCGACGCAGAAATT
>JAIRZD010000015.1 GCA_031267415.1 Holosporaceae bacterium | reverse complement strand
TGGACTCTTCATCCAACAACAATACCTTCGATATCTCTCTGAAACTCCAGCCTTCATTGGACATCAGTACCGCCTTAATACGATCCGCCGTTCGCCTATCCTTCTCTTTACGATGACGGTTCTTCAGGTCTGTTTTCTCTTGCTCTTCTAAAAAATTTCTCATGCTTCTTATTTACTAAATTTTTAGCCTCTTGCCAATACCTCATTCAGGAGGAGTATAGTATCCCCAATTTCCGCAACAAACGTTGATAGATCCATCCCTCTCCAACGCGTACCTACCATCGTCGTCAACCGTACGTCTTCCTTCTGCAATGAAACTTCTAAAGTTAGCTGTTAGAAAATCAACAGCAGACAGCAAACTCCAACACTTATCAGTAGTAAGCGCCCAAACGGTGGAGGATACTGCCAAAGACACATGATATCCTGTATCAATGCGGAGAGCAAAAGCAAAGGAGTTGGTCATGTTGGTTTTTTCTTTGACCAGACACTCGATTGCGTTCTGAGTGCGGTACAAAACAATGCTCCAATCAAACGATAAATCTTGTCTCACCTTGCCTCCAGAGACTAACATTTGCAAGAACCTGACAGCATCTTCCAGGCTGTCAACATCCTTCGGAGACAGAGTCAATCCAGCTCCCATCATAACATTCAACATCTGTACAACCATGAAAGGTGAGCTAAGTAGGAAGCCACCCCACTCATGTTTTACACCTGGCGCTTCCATCTTAATACACAAATCGAACCATTCCTGGTGCATTTCGTAGCTGTCATAGCCCACGTAGGTGACCTTCTTGTATTTCTCAAAGAAGGCAATCACCCGCGGATCCCAGTTCCTGTTAGGAATCAGTTCGTTCTCGGCGGCGTTGTAGTCACAAAAGATTTCGAGTAACGAACGCAGGGAATCTTCGCAGCAGTCCATAGCCTTAGCAGTGAGGCCGTCAGCAATGGTGACCGAAACAACAGTGCACATCCCAAAATCCAGACCGCTTCTCATGACTACCGGAAATGGTTTTCCGCAAGTAGCCAGTAGAAATTCTTCCGGAGTCATGTTGCTATGACTTCTGCATTTTCGGTCCACAACAGTTTGCAAATCAGCTCTGGAACGCGCTTTAAAAGCCGCGAGATCGAAATTATCGATTAGCCCCTCTTGGCTAAGTGCTGCCAGAAACTCTGGCACATCATTACCGTTAAAATACTTGCAACAGAAAGCCATCAGCAACGTTTCTGTGGTATAGTCAGAGTAGAAGAATTCATCTCTCTCGAACTCCGCAGCAGCTCCAGTTTTATCAAGGATTTTTTGCAGAGTAATTCTCCTCTCATGCGCATCTTTTTTGCGGGACTGACTGTTCTTTTTTTTATCGGCGCTTTTCGCAGGAGGATCCAAATTGTCGACGGTGTCGCTTCCAGCACAAGTATTCAGCCAAGAATCCAAATCCGTGATGTTGCTCACGGCCCTGCGTCTCCTGGCATTGCACTCCAAAAACAGAGCAGCAAAAAACTTATAGACGCGGTTTCGAGGCATACCATTCAGAACGTGGCTCAAGTTGCCACTGTGTTTGGTCTCGATGCTCAGTACGGATCCGTTTGACGGAAACATACTAATCAGCAGTATCGTCACAGCATCTGTCCCGATGTTATGTGCGTTGCAATCGCTACCGCCATCCTTATCCTTCACGTATTCGATGTTACAGTGGCCAACCCTTAGCCTGAGAATATTCTCAGTGACCAGAGCCATCATCCCTCCAACAAGATTCACAGGCAAGGTAGTCATCATGTCGCTAGTATAGGCAATATCCCAGGCTCCCAATCCAGCCCTCACGTCGCTCAACGTAAATAGCGACGAACAGGACAAAAACAACGCCAGGCTACGTCTAATCATAATTTTGCCCCCCACTTGCCCTCTTAGAAAAAATAGCGCATCAGTTTAACTCCCCATGAGAATAATAAATACCGCGTGTTTTGTCAAGAACCATCTTCGATAAAAGCAATACGCCCAGAGAGGGGCCCCCCGAGGATTAGACCAGTGGAAGAGAGCAGGGTTATGAAAAGTGTAAAGAGGAGGGCGATTATCGGAGTTATCGAAGACCTACGGAGTGCCGTCCAGCGTGATAAATCGCTGGAGGAGGGTATCAGGGATGGGATTACCAACTGTGTTGGGATCCGCGAAGCGATTGAAGTGTGGGAGCTTTGTCCCGGTGATGATCCTTGCCCAGTTAAGTCTCCCACACTTGACTCTTTAGGGGAGAATTTTGTAACACCATCAACTACACCGAAGAATTCACTCACGCCGCCGCCCTTTCCGCTCGATGCCTGTTATCCTAAGCCAGAATACGAAATACCGGAAGGTTATGGATTTTAGCTAAGGTGCTATATTAGACTTCTTTCCAAACAAAGATATTTCGAGGAATTTATAGGAGCATACGGAGCGCAGGACCGCAGGACCGCAGTGTACATGTGGGACATGAGGATCCGAGCACCGAAGCGACGCAGAAATTACCGAAAGAGCGCATGTTTCGAAAAAAGTCTATTAATTCTTGACGAAAATACGCCTGTGCTGGACTCTCTAGAGAATCCAGCGGTGTAGCGGCGTGTCCTTCGAGATATCTTCCTTTCGAAGGAAATTTACCGCCTCTTAGTTCAAAGTATTCACCACGCCCTCTGCGACTTCACCTCCGTAAAACTTCAGCAGAAGAGAGGTGTAGCTGTTCACCAACAAATTTTTCAACAATCTTTGTATCGCTCCCGGTCCACGTTCATCTGAAACGCTATTAATATCTGAGTCCGGAAGCATCATAATCAGACTTTTCATGGCGTGCGTATACGTTCCATCTTCCTCATATACTATCCCATTCATGCACTGTCGTCTTTCTTCTTCCGTTTTTTTCGACATCGCTTCCCTAATAATATCCCTATTCCTATCCAGGAACTCCTTGCAGTACTCCAGAAAACTATCCTTCTGGTGTTCTGCCAGATTTCTCAATCGCGTGACCTCCTCATGTATCCAATCCATGAATGTATGGTCATGAAGAAGTCCAATCAATGCATTCTCATGCTCTTTTCCCTTATTCAGCACGGTCAACGCGTGATTAAGAGCCATCAGCGCTTCGGTTTCGCCTAATCCTGCAACCATTGGATAAACATAATATTTCGCCAAGAGTCTTGCCACCTCATCCACGGTCGGTTCCTCTCCTATCCCTCCCCCAAATGCCTCGATTTCGTCATAGTCACCGGCGCTTCTCAGTATATTCGCCAAACTATCCTTTATATCTTCCCCTCTTACCTCCTCAACTCCCAAGAAATCCTGCGGCGCTGTGGCCAAATTCTCCCCAGGTTCTACGGAGCAGTAGCTCGGACCACAGACAAACAACGCGGCCCCTATAAAGCAGGCTCCTGTGAGTTTTTTTATTTGCATCGGTTTCTCCTTTTTTGCCAAAACAACAGGTGGCGATCATAGCATGCCATTTGTAAAAAAAGAGATAATTTTGCGTGTTTTTTACTAAAATACTCCGAGCATTCATGCGGGAAAATCTTCTTGGGAGGCGCGGTCTCCACAAAAAAAATCAGCAGTTGCCTATTGGCCGTAAAATAGTAGTATAATCCGAAAGGCTGTGCTGTAATGATGGAGGGGTTCCATGATTTCTCATCTAAAAGGGATGGTGGAAAAGGTTTATGACAACATCGTTGTGCTGGATGTGAATGGGGTAGGCTACTCTTTAATATGCTCCGCGAGAACCGTAGCCCATGCTGAGAATTTCCAGAATACGCTCCTGCATGTTTTTACGGTGCTGAGTGTCCGAGAGGATTCCTGGAATTTATTTGGTTTTAGCTCCGAAATGGAACGTTTTTGGTTCAACACGCTCATATCTGTGCAGGGCGTTGGCGGCAAGGCCGCTCTGGCGATTCTCTCCGTTCTTGCGGACGATGAAATATATGCAGCTTTTCTGGCCGGCGACAAACTTATGTTTACCAGGGCTGATGGGGTAGGGCCCAAATTGGCCTCCCGCATTATCTCCGAATTAAAGGAAAAAATTGTTGGGAAAATCGAGACCCATATGCCTGCTCAGCAGCATTTAGTAACCAACGACGTGCTGAACGATGTTGTTTCGGCGCTGGTCAATCTGGGCTATCAGCGTCCGGATATTTTTAGGGTTATTTCATCTCTGCAACCGGAAGAGGGCATGAAATTCGACGTTTTGCTGAAGATGGCTCTGTCGAAATTATCGTCCGGGGCGTAGCGCATGGACAAAAATATAAATTTGGAACCTGGATTGCTGGCGGAAGACGAATTCTCCGAATATTCGCTGCGGCCCAATAATTTGACTGACTTCATCGGTCAGGAAAACCTGAAGGAAAATCTGCGGGTATTTATAGAGTCCGCCCGGAAAAGGAATCGAGCCATGGACCATATTTTATTTTTTGGTCCTCCGGGGTTGGGAAAAACCACGTTGTCGCAAATAATTTCCAGGGAGCTGGGCGTAGGATTCAAGGCCACCTCAGGTCCAGTTTTGATTAAAGCCGGCGATGTGGCGGCAATCCTCACAAATCTAAAGGAAAAAGACGTACTATTCATCGACGAAATCCATCGCATGAACCGCATAGTTGAGGAAACACTCTATCCTGCAATGGAAGATTTCCAATTGGATCTCATGATTGGCGAAGGCCCGGCCGCCAGATCCATAAGAATAGATCTGCCGCATTTTACCCTCATAGGAGCGACCACCAGATCCGGCATGCTTTCCTCCCCACTAAGGGACAGATTCGGTATTCCGCTGCGGTTGGATTTTTATACGCGTGGTGAACTGCAAGTTATAATTTCAAAAAATGCTCGACTGCTGGGTATCCAAATCTCGAAGGATGGGACCGAAGAAATAGCCCGTCGATCCCGGGGCACGCCGCGAATAGCCGTGAGACTTCTGAAAAGAGTGCGTGATTTTGCGGTGGTGAAAAATACCGAAACCATTGATCAGTCCATGGCGGACATGGCCCTAAAAAATCTGGATATTGACGAAAACGGACTGGACGCCATTGATAGGAAATATCTAAAATGCATACTGGAATTTTATGGTGGAGGTCCGGTGGGTATTGAAACATTGGCGGCGGTGCTTTCCGAAAAAAAAGACACGTTGGAGGAGGTAATCGAACCCTACGTCCTGCAGCAGGGATTGGTTCAACGGACGGCCCGGGGGAGGGTTTTGACGGTGGAGGGATATAAATACCTCGGCGTCACACCAAAACCGAAAGAAATGTACGAATTATTTGATGGAGACTCATCGTGAATAATAGCATCGACGGCATCGTAACTGTCACCAAGGCACTTAGCGAGGGTCATCATGATCTTTCCATGTGGGCGTTGTTTTCCCAGGCCTCGTTTACCGTAAAGGCTGTGGTAATTACGCTAATTATGTGCTCATTCTGGTGTTGGACGATTATTTTCGCCAAAATGTCCCTGCTGAAAAAACTAAAAAAGAAAGCCAACGAATTCGAGGCAAGTTTTTGGAAATGTGGGGCGATGGAAGCTTTTTTCAACGATACCATGTCGAAAAACGAAGATCATCCATTTGTAAATGTATTCACGGCCGGCATGAAAGAGTTGGGGCGCGCCAGAAATCGAAAATCCTTTCAACAGGTGATGGGGCGGGTGGAAACTGCAATGCGAGTTACGCTTGGCCGGGAAATCGATTTTCTGGAGCTGCACGTTAGCTTTCTCGCCACCACCGGCTCCACGGCTCCATTTGTAGGGCTCTTCGGAACCGTGTGGGGCATCATGAACAGCTTCGAGTCCATTGGATTGGATCAGAATACAAGCCTCACCGCCGTCGCGCCGGGCATCGCCGAGGCCCTTTTTGCAACGGCGCTGGGACTGGTGGTTACCATTCCGGCTGTCATCGCCTATAATAAAATATCTCTGGAGATAAATCGGTACCAGAATAGATTGGAAGCGTTCATAGACGAATTTTCCTCCGTAATATCTAGGCAAATAGATGAATAGGACTCATACATGGCAGTTTCCATGAAAAATAACGTGAAGAACGGCAACGCAAGGAACCGTAGGGTTCTCATGAGCGATATGAATGTTACTCCCATGATAGATGTCATGCTGGTGCTGCTGGTAATTTTCATGGTTACAGCTCCATTTCTTACCATGGGAGTCAAGGTAAGCCTTCCCAGCGTCGATGCTCCAAGCGTAACCAGCAATGATGCTCCAATAGTTGTGCATGTGACAATGGATGGGCGGATATTCATAGGGGGGAATGTCGAGGTAAGCAAAGCCACTCTAATAGACAAGCTTCGGGCCATAACCAGGGCCGCAAATATGGCTAACACAAAAATTTTCGTGAAAGGCGATAGAACGCTTGCCTATGGAGATATAATGGAGATTATGGGACAAATAAGCAGCTCGGGATTTCAGAAAGTTGTACTGGTAACGGAGTCACCAAAAAAACGCGGGTCCTAATACAATGTTTCGCGAAAATGGTAAAAAATTTCCACTGGCGTTTTTATTAGCTTCGGTCCTTCTGCACATCGTATTGCTTGTCTTGCTCTATTCTGGGTCATCGTGGTTGCCTCGCAGCGATTGCCAATTATTAGTGGAAGTAGAAGTTGCCGGCGAAGGCGCATTGGCGGAAATCGAAAATACTTCAACTTCAGCATTGGATAATGTGCCGGATGTCCAAGAGACCCCGGTTTCGGAAGAACCAAAAATTGAAGAGCAACTAATTCCTCCACCTCCTCCTCCTGAACCGGAGGAGCCGCCTGAACCGGAAAAAATTTCGCCTGAGGAAGAGCCAATGCCGGAAGATGCTCCATCGCCGATTTCGGTAGATTCACAGGAGGGCGGCGCGGCCGCGGAAGAAATTCCTTCCATAGAGGATATTTCCAGCGTGGAGGTTGAGCATGCCCTGGAGGAGGAACAACAGGAGAAACAACTACAGGAGGAGAAACAACAGGAGGAAGAGCAAAATGAAAAGCAAAGAAATGAGCCTCCGGTGGTGCCTCCGGAAAAAAAACCAGAAACCGTCCCTGAGCCAGCAGCACCAGTCGCCGCAGCTCCCAGCGTGCTAAAGAAAATAGAGCCACAGAAAAAAAAGATAAAAAAACGTAAAAAATTACAGGAATTCGTAAAAAAAACCGTTGACACAAAAGTTAACAAAGAATTTGATAAACTACTGGCTAAAAACATGAATCCCGGCGGGTTGGGTAAGAAAGGCCGTGGCCGCGGAGCTACCGGCACTGGAGTTGCTCTGAATGACAGTGACAAGGCTAGCATCATGGCGCAAATTGTTCCCCACTGGGCAGTGGCCTCAGGTGTGGAAAATGCCGAAAGCATAATAATAGAAATCAATATGGAGCTGGAAAGTAACGGCGAGGTAATTCCGGCCAGTGTTAAGGTTTTAGATGAAAATAGATACAAAAATGACAGCGTTTTTCGGGCGGCCGCCGACAGCGCCAAAAGGGCCATTCTGGAAGCCAGTCCACTAACCATTCCGCGGAACAAAATTGCGCTGTTGCAGGAAGTTACTCTACGGTTTAATATGGGAGAGGCTTTGGGAAGGTAGTAGACCATATGTGCGTTTTTTTTCGTAGGGCATGTTTTTTAATGGTACTGGCTCTGGCGGTGGTTACGTTGCGGCTAGATGCCCGGGTGGTCATCGACATAAACAAAGGTGTGATGAAGCCAGTGTATATCGCGGTGGATGTTTTCGATCCATTTAGCCGCTTGAAGGATATGTTCTTGGATGTATTGCGGAACGATCTGGAAACAACTTTTCTATTCAAGACCATCCCCCAGAATGCATTTATGCAGAGGCTCGGAGGCATGGAAGACAAGCCAAACTTCCCCCTGTGGAAAAATATAAACGCCCAGTATCTGGCCAGCGTAGAAATCACGCCCAGCGCTGGTATGATCAATATTTCGCTGGCTCTCTATGATGTTTTATCCGAGAAGGCTGTGGAGATGTTGAGTCTATCGGCCAATGCTTCCAACTGGAGAAAAATGGCCCATTTGGTTGCCAATCGGATATACGAAAGGGTCACCGGCGAACGCGGATATTTCGATACACAAATTCTATACGTATCTGTGCAAAATGGAGCGAATACGGCAAAAGTACATCGCCTGGCAATAATGGATCAAGACGGGTTTAATCATAAGTTTCTCACCAGCGGTGCCAATATGGTGTTGACTCCCAGGCTCTCGCCCAACGGAAATGAATGCTCGTTCTTCGCCTACAGGGAGAAAGTCGTAAATGGCCGCCGCATACCGATTTCCGCCAGCGTATACCGATTGGATTTGCAAAATCCATCCAGCCCAGAGTTAATTTCCAATTTCAATGGAATGAGCTATGCTCCGCGCTATTCGCCGGATGGAAGGCTCTTGATCTTCAGCCTATCTGACCGTGGATCGTCGTCAATATATACCATAAATATTAAAACCAAAGAGCTGAATAGGCTGACCAGGGGGCGCTGCATAGATACATCTCCCTGCTATTCGCCGGATGGGAAATATATCGTCTTTAACTCTGATCGCGGTGGTTCGCAGCAGCTCTATATTATGGATTCTGATGGATCAAATGTCCGAAGGCTATCATTTTCCAAAGGGAGATACGCCACTCCGGTCTGGTCTCCGCGTGGCGATTGGATAGCCTTCTCAAAATTTGGCAAGGGAATGTTTTGCATAGGGATTATACGCCCGGATGGATCCTGCGAAAGAATGCTGGCGTCCGGCTATTTGACGGAAGGCCCAAGCTGGTCACCCAATGGCAGAGTCCTACTCTTTTCCCATCAGGATCATGCCCATAAGGAAAGAATATATAGCGTCGATATTACCGGCTATAACAAACGAGAAATCGCAACGCCAACCAACGCGGTGGATCCGGATTGGTCCAAAAACAACATTCTTCTGCCAGGCATTTCGCCGAAAGTATCCCGGGGGAAAGCATCAGCCAATGTAACCAAAGCACAGCGGGATAATGAGACATTTGTGGAATGAGGGGAAATTATAAATGTCTGATTCCGCTGCTGGGAACAGCTGTAATTGCGGCTATATTCGCGTTTGTTTTGTTCATATATTTGGTGGCTTCATCCAGTGCTAGCTTTTCCGATGTGTTTCGGAAAAAAACTTCTCTGCCGGGTAAGGTTGTGCTGGTAGATGCTTCCTATTTGGTGATAGATGGCGGCATCACCACTTTAACAAGCGCGGTACTGCGTGGCATGGCAAAAAAACGCACAGATTGGACTTTTATTATATTTGCGTCGGATGTATCTAATAGTGAATTCAAAAAATTATCGAAATTCAAAAATATAAAACTAATCACCTCCTATTTTAATAAGAATGGGTTCAAAATAGTGGCGGCTACCATTCTAGATTTTCTCACAATCCATCTATTTAGCGACGTGATTTCGCAATTGGCATTTTATAATGATATTATCCTGCAGCAGAACTACGATCTTTGCTGGATACCGGACTGTTCGGCCACGTTTATCAATCTTCCAGGCCCAAAAATCTCGACGATTCACGATTGTGCGCACATTGACGTTGCAGATAGTTTGCCAAAAAATAATACCGAATGGGCCCATGAGCATGTGCTTAAAGCTTCTGTCGACGCAGATAAAATAATAACGGTATCAAATTTTTCCAAAAAACGAATTATGGAAGAGTATGGAGTGTCGGATGACCGCTGCAAAGTGATATATGTGCGACTGGCCAAAAGGGTAGATCGTAAATTTTCCAATGACCAGACTTTATCGGTGATGGGCAAATATGGGCTGCAGAAAGGAGAGTATTTTGTTTTTGTTTCGTCTTTTTGGAAGCACAAAAATCACGATAATTTGTTAAGAGCTTTTGCGAAATTCATTCAAAACACCGGAAGAAAAATAAAACTTGTGGTCGTTGGCCGCCACAGAAGTATTGAGCATTTGAAAAAAATAATTGCAGATAATGACTTGGATGGCCTGGTGATTTTTACTAGCTTTATTCCGGAAGGCGATTTGAATATTCTGCAATCCAATGCTTTGGCTTTTGTGCATCCATCTTTATATGAAGGATTTGGCATGCCAATAATCGAAGCAATGAATTCCGGAACAGCCGTAATTTGCAGTAACGCCGGGAGTCTGCCGGAAATTGCCGGAGACGCAGCATTGTTTTTCGATCCCCGTAATATCGACGACATGGCGAATGCCATGGGTACCATCGCCGCCGATCGGGAACTACGCAGCCGATTAATCCGACTCGGCCATCTGCGGGCGGCTAATTTTGCCGATACCGATAGGATGATGGACGAGTACATAAAAACATTTGAAGAAGTCATGGAAACTGCTATGGAAACTGCTGCGGCCGGAGGTCGTGGTACCCGCTAGCGCTCTTCGAGAACTGCTCTCAAATCTAGATTTTCTGTGATAGAAGGGATCATTACTCCCAGCAGTGGTCCAATTCTTTTGATTATTCTTGCTGCTGTTGGATTAGCATTCCAGCCGGCCGTCGCATATCCATAGGTTTTTTTAGATGCTTTTGGGTCATCTAATATGACGTATATGGCATATTCCGGAGACATTATGGGAAATGCGCCCATAAATGCGCAATAATTGGAGTGTTTTAGATACCTTCCGCCACTTTGTTTTTCGGCGGTGCCGGATTTCCCACCAACCTGGTATCCTGGAACGTCCGCCTGTTTATTGGTGCCACTCACAACAGCAATTCGTAGCAACGCTCTAATCTGTTTGGATGTTTTGGAAGAAATAATCTTTTTTTCGGAGTAGGGGCTAGTGCGTTTCAATAGGGTAGGGTAGGTCATGGTGCCGCCGTTTACGATGCCGGCAAAAATAGTTAGCAGATGCAGAGGAGCAAGAGCTATGCCATGTCCAAACGATATGGTGGCCGCACTGGCGTTGGACCAATTCCTGGGATACAGGGGATGTTGCACATCCGGAAGTTCGCAATAAATAGGATCCAAGGCGCCTATTTGTTGAAAAAATTTTTTTTGCGCAGAAGCTCCCACATCCAAAGCTATTTTGGCCGAGCCTATGTTGGAAGAGAATTTCAAAATCTCCTCCACCGATAGAAATGACGATTTTGGTTTAAAATCATGCACGGTGAATCGGCCGATTTGGAGCGGATTCCTGGCATCAAATCTTGTGAATGGCGTGATTCTTCCGGTTTCCAGTGCCATGGCCGTGTTAAATATTTTTGCGGAAGATCCGGGCTCTATGGCGGATGACGTCGTTAAATTAAACCGACTTTTATCCCGCGGATCGGAATTTTTATTGGGATCAAAATCCGGGATCGATGCCATGGCCATGATTTCCCCGGTGGATACCTTCATTACTATTGCTGCCCCGCCAATGGCGCCGAATTCATTCATGGAATTCTGCAGTTCGTCCCGCACAGCATGTTGAACTTTCATATTTATGGATAGCGTTAGTGGTGCTTCGGAGGATCGTAGCCCTTCGTCAAATACCTTTTCGATGCCGGCGATGCCGATATTATCGATGTCAGTTCCGCCAAGCACATGGGATAACAGATTCTTGTCCGGGTAAACCCGTTTTTCGGTTTTTAGAAAATGCAATCCGGGGATCCCTTGATTTAACACAGCCTGTTCCTGTCGCGGAGAAAGATGCCTCTTTATCCAAACGAACGTCTTGGTTGCCGACAGCTTTTTCTGCAGTTGCTCCGGATCGATCTCCTTGAAAACGTTACATATTTTTGTTATCGCCTCCGGAACATCTATAATTTCATGCGGACAGGCATAGAGTGAAACGGTGGGAAGGCTGGTGGCAATAATATGGCGATTCCGGTCAACGATGTCAGCCCTGGAAATTATGGGTGGAGACAATAATTCGCTCACCCTATGCCGTTCCGTTGGGCAGTTCATGATCATGATCTGGGTTAATCGAATGATGGGGGCCGAAAACATCAGCATAAACAGACTGATGGCCATTAGAGTACGCTGTTTTGCGGTTTTAAGAGCCCTGGATGATATGAGATTTGGATAAACGTTATTCACGAATCCGTCGTTATACATGTGTTTTTACCACTCAGACGCTGACTTCTGGGACATTATATCATTTACCAATTTCGATAACTTCTTTGTTTTTTTTGTTTTATCGGAATGAAATATGGCCGGATCAAATTCCCGCAATTGGGTTGGCTCCACCTGCTTCAGATTTAGGTATTTTAGCGCAAGTTTTTGTATTCTCTCTGGGGAGGTCAGCGATTTCCATTCGGCCCGGAGGATATGTCGATTTTTCTTTTCGTTGATGATTCCACGGGAGGCGACGGCGATGCGGTCTTCCAAAGACACAACCGAATATTTAAGATAAAACATCCAGGATCCAACCACACCAATGAGGAATATAAAAAAAACGGTGGATTTCTTGGTTACCATTCGTAAAATGCCTCAGAAAAACAAAATCCGGCGCATTATAGCACACAAAATCCTCTTAATTTAGCCGATCTGCTGCGTGGGTTAGATAAAAGTTCCGCCGGGGACGGAACTATTGGTTTTTTGGTCAGTAATAGCCCACGCTTTTCCGTGCACAATTTTTTAAAAAAGAATTTTACAATTCTATCTTCCAACGAATGGAAACTAACGACGATGATTTTCCCTGCGGGATTTAGTAACTGAGTGGCATCTTCCAGAATTTTTTCCAATTCCCCCAGTTCGTCATTTACAAAAATTCTCAGCGCCTGAAAAGTTTTGGTGGCCGGATCTATTTTTCCCCTGGAGCGAATGCTTTTTCTTATGATATTCGCCAAATCTTCCGTATTTTTTATTTGGGCCAGATGGATTTTTATATTTTTTGCTATTCTCCGGGAAAAATATTCTTCGCCGAATTTATATATTATGTCAGCCAGCTGTTTTTCGGAATATCTACGTATGACATCCATGGCTGTTTCGTCGTTCAGGCCCATGGTCATCCTAACCGGACCAGACAGTCCAAATGAGAATCCACGGGCCGGATCCGACAATTGAAAACTGGACAACCCAAGGTCCAGCAGAAGGCCATCTAATTTTGTGGCATTATGATGCTCTCGCAGCTGCAGTTTTATGTCGCTGAATTTGCTATGGGAAAAAGAAAATTTATCCCCGTATTTTTGTGAAACTTGATCGGCGATGGGGATAACGGTGGCATCTCGGTCGCAGGCTATTAGCTGACAGCTGCAGGAGTCCAGAATTGCTCTGGAATATCCTCCGCCACCAAATGTTCCGTCGAAATATACTCCGCCATCGGTTGGGGACAGCAACGCCAGAACTTCGTTCAGCAATACAGGTAGGTGAAAACCCTTTCTTTCTTCCATTGGTGTCTACATTAATTGTGTGTGATACAGGGCGGCATATGCGCTGTTATCTTTGTCAACCAATTCCTGGTGAGTGCCCATCTCAATTATTTCCCCATTGTTAATCACCACAATTTTGTCGGCATTTCTTACGGTGGAGAGTCGGTGAGCAATGATAATTACAGTACGGTCTTTCATCAGGTTTCCGATGGCTTCCTGAACGATGGCTTCGGATTTATTGTCCAGCGCAGATGTCGCTTCGTCCAGAATAACGACGGGGGCGTCCTTTAGAAATGCCCTGGCTATGGCGACACGCTGTTTTTGCCCCCCGGACAATAGCACGCCGCGTTCCCCTATCTCCGTATCCCAGCCCAGTCGCAGTGAAGCGATGAATTCATCGAGACAGGCAGACTTTATGGCTCCGGCTAATTCGTTTTCTGTTACCCTTGTTTTTCCCAGTAAAATATTTTCCCTGATGGTTCCGGAAAATAAAAAGTTATCCTGAAAAACTACGCCTATTATGTTTCGGAGAGAATATAGGTTTATGTCCCTAACATCGATGCCATCCAGGAGAATATGCCCGGATGTTACATCATAAAATCTGGGCAAGAGATTGGCCAATGTGGTTTTTCCCCCTCCGGAATTACCCACCAGGGCCACGGTTTTTCCCACATCTATGGTAAGATTTATATTAGCCAGCACGGGTTTGCCTTTTTCATACTCGAAGCATACGTTTTGGTATGTGATATTGTGCTGTATATGATTTATTTTTACGGCCGACGGTGCGTTCCTAATTGCAGGTGAAGTTTTTAGCAGCGAAAACACCCGCTCCATGGCCAAGAGAGATCCTTCCATGGCACTAAAGTCGTTGCCTATGGATTTTATTGGCTGATAAAGTAACAATAGTGCGGTTATAAATGACACAAAAGCGCCCGGCGTAAGTCCGTCGTAGACGATGAGATAGCTGCCCATCCAGATTATGATGGCGATACCAACGGAAATTACGAAATGCATCATTGGGGATAAAATTCCAGTTCGCTGGATCATTTTTATTCCCAGGGCAAAAACATTGGCTAGAATGTCGGAGATTTTTTTCAGTTGGTTGGCATACAGATTGTAGGAAGTTATCAGGCGATTGCCGCTAAATGCCTCTATATAACAGGTCATTATGGAAGCGCTCGTGAAAACGGCTTCTGATACAATGCTGCTGATGCGTTTTCTTATGGCGCTCAATGGATAGAGTGCTGCAACCAATACCACCACGGCCACTATGGCTAATTTCCAGGAGTTCATCAACAGCACACAGATCAACGAAACGGAGGAAAACACCCGGGTAGTAAATAGTTTTATATTGTTAAGCAATCCGGAGCAGGCCATGTCTACGTCACTGTTGAACCGCAGTTGGATATTTCCGGAGGTGGTTTTGTCGAAAAAGCTTGTTTCCAGCGAAATCATTTTTTTAAACAGATCATATTTTAATCCGTTGCTTATTTTTGCTCCCACCCAGGCACTAAGGTAGGTGGCGGAATAATTGAATCCACTCTGTAATATGCTGAAAACTATAATTAATAGAGGAATATATGAGCTGATGCTCAGATCTTTTTCTATCATCACTACATTCATGTATGGTCTGAGTGACCAGGCTATCAGCGCATCCATGGTCCCGACCGGAAACGTGACCAATATGGCCAGTAACGCCCTTAGTCTATAGGGCTTAATATATGGATATATATCTTTGTAGTTTTTGAATATGTATGAGCTGGTTATTCTTTGTTTCAATCTTTTAAACATGGTTAACGTCTCGCCACTGTGCCGTTGCATTTTTTATAGTATCAGAAAAAGAACTTTATCCCTAGAAATAGCGCATTAGCACAATTGTCTCCGCCATAACCAAGACCGCAGGCTTTTTTATAGGCTCTGGCTCGACTGCAGGTGCGAGTTCTTATGTTATCATACTCAGCGTATATACCCATGGATTTATTTAATTTGCGTTCCACTGCGGCAGTTATGACATCTGCTGTCGCCTTTTCGTTTTCGGATGAAAACTTTACCTGGGATCTAAAATATCCGGCGGATACGGTTAGTTTCCCAAATTTGTGGATGGCTCCGATGGAATAGATTTGCCCGGCATCCGCTCCGTCTTTAATTCCAACCCCGGGATTATCGATGGAATAGCTGCTATTTTCGTCAAATACTCCCTGGGAACCAATTGCATATTGCTTTGCCAATAGCGATTTTCCGTTGTTTGTATAGCCGATGGATAATTTGAAGTTCCCATAGCCTATTGTGCTGCCGATGTGATACGCCCGCACATTTCGCACTTCAATATGATTATTCCCGGATTTTCCCTTTCCAAACCATCCTGCAATGGCAAATTTTGCGTTAAAATCATCGTCGGCGCCATATTCGTAGGATATGCCACCGGTTATGATGTTTTTGGAGTAGGCGCAGCTGCCGGCGAAATCCCAGCGCTGATTATCTGAACGATTGACAGAATAATGCTTAGTTTTGAATAAATTGGCGTCCCGACTATCCGGAGTGAAGGATAACCCGGCGGAAAATCCCCGGATCGTGGGCGATTGCCATACGATTTTTGCTGCTTTGGCGTCATCCATTGGGCATGCGGATACGACAATCGCACCGGCGGAAACGTTGTAAAAATATCCAAGATTTCCGCTGCCGGGGCCTTCGTAGGCTCCAAAAAAATTATCCCCATAAATGCTGAAAATATCCGCCGCTGTATTGGAGTATCCGCAGCGAAATTCGCCAAGTACGTCGGGCTCCAAATATATATAGGCCTTTTCCAGTATTGCGTTTCCACGTTTTACGATGCCTGTTTTAAATCTAGATACGATTTCGAATCCGAATGCATGATTGTCAATTCTTTTCTTGTATTTTAGGTCCACATGGCTCAGGATGGAAAAGTAGGAGCTTTCCATTTCTCCGGCATTTTTTTGATGCACAAAACTGGCGGCAGAGTTTACGTCTCCGCTGAAATACAGGTGAGCGTCCATGCCGCTTCCATCAAGCAGATTGCCGATATATTCATTCAGCAGAATATCTTCTTCATCCGTTTCCTGGAGAACGAAATCGCTGGTGGCCGCCTCCGCATCTAGGACGTAGCCCACCAGGGTCGCTAAAAAAAATCCATACAACTGTTTAGCCATGACTGGATAATCATAATGCAGGTGCGATCCCCCAAACAACGCTTCTTTTTCACAAAAATATTATCTGTGATATTTGGGCACTACTTCTAGGCTGGCGCTCCAGGACAGCCATGAGCTGGTCCAGCCATCATTTTCCATTTGAGTTAATTGCTGTTAATATCTACAATAATCCCAGGGGCTATTTTTAGGCGAGAAATAAATGAAACACGAATACAGCATCGCCATTATCGGCGCCACCGGAAATGCCGGCCATAAAACCCTGCAGATTCTCGAAGAAAGGAATTTTCCAGTTTTTTCGGTGCATTTGGTGGCCTCTGCCGGATCTGTTGGTAAAGAAATGTCATTTCGCAATCATACTCTAAAAGTTCAGCATTTTTCTGATATCGATTTTTCTGGCATACGGCTGGTGTTTTTCTGCGGTGGAAATGCTTTGGCTCAGCAGTATATCTGTGATGTCACGAAAAAAGGCTGCGTGGTGGTGGATAAATCTTCCTATTTTAGATTGGATCCCAAGGTGCCGCTGGTGATACCGGAGGTGAATGGCGATGTGTTGCAGAAGGGGGCTCCGCTGGGGATTGTTTCGACTCCAAACTGCGTGGCTACACCGCTAATTATGACCCTGGAAGCATTGTCACACATAGCTTCTCCCAAAAGGGCGGTGGTTTCCACCTATCAATCTGTTTCGGGTGCTGGTCGTCGAGCAATTGACGAGTTATACATCCAAACGAAGAGCCTATTGGGCGGCGGCGGAACGGTGGCGGCGGAGATTTTTCCCAAAAGAATAGCTCACAATGTTATTCCTGTTATTGGAGATATCCTTGGCAATGGAATTACGGAAGAGGAAGAAAAAATTTCGTTCGAAGTGTGCAAGGTACTCAAATCAGACGTGAAAATAGCTGTTACCTGCGTTCGAGTGCCTGTTTTTATAGGTCATTGTATGTCGGTTGCCTGTGAGTTTAAGGGCCCTGTATCGGAAAACGATGCCTTCGAAGTTCTTGAAAATCTTGATGGAATCATTTGTCTGGACCGCAGGGATAATGGTGGAGTATTCGCCACTCCCATCGATGTCCAAAACGAAGACGCCGTGTACGTGAGCCGAATTCGGCGAGATCACAGCGTGAAAAACGGGCTCATCTATTGGATTGCTTCCGATAACCTCAGAAAAGGCGCGGCGCTGAATAGCGTCCAGATAGCAGAAGAAATGATCAGAAGGGATCCTAGCCTTGCGCTTTTTCAGAGACGCAATAGACTTCTTTCGAAACATGCGCTCTTTCGGTAATTTCTGCGTCGCTTCGGTGCTCGGATCCTCATGTACCACATGTACACTGCGGTCCTGCGCTCCGTATGCTCCTATAAATTC
>JAIRZD010000030.1 GCA_031267415.1 Holosporaceae bacterium | reverse complement strand
ATCAAAAGACATCCCAAACAAAAATCCAACAACCGAGCCGCCATCAGCCGACGTGGCAAAAAAAGAATCAACTGGTGATCTGGCCCCAAAAGATTGCGCACCTCCGATCTCGGCCATGGAGGGACCGTTGGAAAAGCTGGGGAAGAAAGCTGACAAAATAATAGCCAAGGGTTTCAGGAAGATTACAGGCAAAAAAAAGAAAAGAAGTGCTGCCGAACAGTTCGGTAAAGACAAAAAAGGACGGAAAGAATGCTCCTCTGCGGCGGACGGCCCAATTGTTGCCGCCCCCCTGTATACAAAGCTTGTGCCGGTACGTGGATGGGATAGATATTCCGGAGATTCCGCCGGCACCGCAAGTCAGTGGCTGAGGTGGTGGCGCTATCTGCGCCTGGGTAAGCCTGTGCTTATGTCCTGGGTCAATGGTATGACACTAAAAATTTTCCCAAAAAACGAGGTTGGCAGAGCGCTATTTGTCAGCGGTATATACGATCCAAATAATTTAGTTATCGTTGATGCCCTCCTGAAAAAAGATGATGTTTTCATCGATGTCGGAGCCAACATGGGATACTTCTCTCTGTTGATCTCACAAACACTTAACGAAAATGGTCATATTTATGCGCTGGAGCCAAGCAAAAGGGATTTCGACAGATTAGCCGAAAACATAGAGCTCAACGATCTGGGTGATACAATCTCCCACTATCGCTACGCCGTGACGGATGCAAAAGGCTCGGCGGAACTACAAATCGCGACCGAGGAAAGAAACGCCCTGAATACTCTCGGCAGCGATTTTAGCGTGAGTGGGCTGGAAAAAATCTGCACCGAGACCGTTCCTACTATTTCGCTGGATGAATTCGTCGCCGAGGAGGGCATTTCCAAGGTCAATGTGATAAAGCTGGACGTGGAAGGAAGTGAATTAAAGGCCCTGATGGGCGCCAGGAAAACCATCCAAAAGCATAAACCAACCATAATGTTAGGACTTAATGTGGCGGCACTAAAGGCATGCGGAGCAGACATTCAAAAGATTGAAAGTCTACTGCAAGAACTGGATTATAGCATGTATAAAGCCGTGGAAGATCAAGGGTTTGCCCTGAAAAAAGTTGTCAACATAGTTGACGCCAATTCCGCTGTGATATTCTGCTTGCATAAAAATGTTAATCCTCCGCCACTGCCGCAGCCAGAAAAAGTTGGTGTGCTGGCGCGGATTGCGAATTTTTTCAAGTAGCGTGTTATTGGCACCATCAAAATTTTCCAGATTCATTGCTCGTCGTGCCAGGAGTGTGGTCCGTAGGTTCCTGGCCTGGCTGAAAACGTCAGACGAATGGGATACACTGTTGGTAAAGGTGGTTTCGTTCTTCATGAGACTGTCGTTTCGTACCACCAAATGGACCGTTGTCGGCGATCATTTTCCGGCGGAATACCACCGCACAGGACGACCTTTTATAGTATGCCTTTGGCACGATCGCCTAATGTTGGCTCCCTGCGTCTGGAAATGGAAAAAACAGTTGCATGTGCTGGCCTCCGGCCATCGTGACGGGCGCCTCATGGCAAAAGTGGTGGAAAACTTTTCCATGCCAGCCGTTCACGGTTCCACGGGTAATGGCTTTTCCGCCGCCAAAAAACTGGTACATCTAGCCAAAAAAGGCGAATATGTGGCTGTAATTCCCGATGGCCCCCGCGGACCGCGGCATAAATTATCCCCTGGAGTAATTGTGATAGCGAAACTAGCGAAAGTAGATATACTTACCTTTAGTTTTTGTGTAAAAAGATATCGAAGATTAGGCTCCTGGGATCGGTTTATACTTGCCTGGCCATTCAACAGGGGGGTAATGATGTGGAACGAACCCATCTGCTACCAAGATATAAAAGATCTTTCCGAAAAGGAAGCAGTGGAACTCGTGGAAGCACGCATAAACGAGGCTTCGCACAGTGCCCATAGGATATTAACAAATGCATAGGCTATATAAGACGTTATCCTGCATTATTTCCCCACTTTTGAGGGCCTATTTTTATGCCAGATGCCTATACGGCAAGGATAGAAAGGAATCGGTCTGTAATCGTTTTGGAATAGCGTCGCACCCACGCCCGGATGGGAAGCTTCTATGGATTCACGCCGCCAGTATTGGAGAATCCACAGCAGCTTTAACATTTATCCGGCACATAAAAAAGCAATTTCCCGATCTGAATATTTTGATCACCACAATTACCGTAACGTCAGCCGACGTTCTAGGGCCGCAAATAGAAAAAATCAGCAATTGTTACCACCAATACGTTGTCGCCGACAGTCCTTGCTGGGTGAAGCGCTTTCTGGATTATTGGCGGGTTGATGTGGCGGTTTTTATGGAATCCGAGATTTGGCCAAACATCGTCGACTCTCTGCTCCAGAGGGGAATACCGCTATTCCTGCTGAGCGCCAGGTTGTCGCCAACGGCCTTTAAAAGATGGAGTCTGGTACCGGGCTTTCTGGCAGATATCCTGAAAAAATTTACAGCCATAATGGCCCAGTCAAAATTGGACGCCCAGAGATATAGGCATTTTTCTCCAAAAAACACGACCATCATGGATAATCTCAAGTACGCCAACGATCCGCCGCCATGCAATGCAAATTTACTGAAAACTTTCCAAAAAATATGCGATGGGAAGCTGGTCTTGGTGGCTGCCAGCACCCACGAAAAAGAAGAGGACATTTTGCTGGAGGCGCACCGGAAATTGAGAAAAGAATTTGACGTCATCAGCATCATAATCCCTCGCCACCCCACGAGGACGAAAGATGTGGCCGGCGTCATTGAGAAGCATAACCTAAAATTTTTGCTAAGATCTCAAATAGATGAAAGTCATCCAGAAACATGGGATAAAAATCCGGAAAAATTCGCGGCTACTGAAATATATTGCATTGATTCCTTTGGGGAAATTGGAACATTTTTCCGGCTAGCCGACGTTTGCTTTGTAGGCGGAACACTGGTCCCCATAGGCGGACATAATATTTATGAGCCCGTCTCCCTGGGCAAACCGGTGATACACGGCCCATTCCTGGACAACGTACTCGCCATGCGGGATTTTTTGCATTCCCAGGAGGTTGCCTTTGAGATACACAACTCCGATGACATATATAAGTTATGTAAAAAACTATTTTTAGATAAAAAATTACGGAAAAAAATCACCGAAATATCAAAAAAAATCACCAGAAACAATGCATTGGCAAAAATAGACAGGGTGATGCAGTTGAAGAAATGGTTGGGCTAAATGATCGCTTTTGGTCTAATATTTTCCCTTGGATTGATTGTAGCTCTGCTATCGATGAGTTTTATGGCATGTCTAATGGGCCTAATGGCCATAGGTTTTGTGTTTCTGGTATCATTTATGGTATTTGGATCAATCTGGTGCCACCACTATTCTATTTTTGTGCTTGATGCGCTACTGATTACCCTGGTCGCTGTTATATTTTTCCATAAAAGACGGTAAAGGCCCATCCATGGGATATATTGTCATCACCCAGTTTTTGATCCTAGTTATCGCCATTTTCCTGCACTTTAAAAATTACCTGGAGGCGTCCAGGCGCTATATTCCCATGGGGTTGCTGACGACGGCGCTGCAGTCGCTATGGCTCTGGGTGATGCACCTGAAAAATCCATACACCAGCAATACACATTTATATGATTTGTTCACAGTGGGAAAAGCGTCATGTTCTCTGGGATTATTATCAGACGCGCTCAGCATAACCGGGGCTTGCCTCATTTCCATAATTGCTGCGATGGCTGGATTTTACACCGTGGGATATGCCAGGAAAAATTCCAGCATCCTTTTGGTCTACATTAGCGCTTTAGCATTGATAAGTACTATTTTTTCAGCAGCCTATAATCTTCTGCAGATGTATATCGCCTTCGAATCCATGGCTGTGCTTTTGCATTTCGCACAGCAATCAGGAAAAGAAGCGGGTCCGCCGACAAAGCATCCAGTAGAATCCGTATTTCCACCGCATAAAATTGCCGACGTTGGATTTTTCCTGGCCATGGGAATGACCTTGTACACATTTGGATCGCTAAACTTTGACGACATAAACCAAGCCTCCATTGGCAATGATGCTCGCCTGGGATCAATGGAACTTATCTCGGCATTTCTATTGGCCCATGTGTTTATTTCGCACCTTGCCGGGTGGATCAAAAATTTTCTTAAAACATCCGAAAATATTCCAATTTCTGCCCTGGTACTTTCCTGCAGCACACCAATAGTCTATATATTTCCACTCATAAGATTGCAAACCATTTTCGAATGCAGCGAAGCGGTTCAAAATTCCATTATTATTAGCGGACTTGCCTTCGCCGTATGTTTCGCCATAAAAGCCACATTTTCCAATAAAATAAACAATATTTTGGCCTATTCCAGCTGTTCCCAGATGGGGCTTATGTTCATGGCCTGCGGTTTTTCCGCCTATGGAGCTGGCATACTGCTGCTCATCACCCATGCGTTTTCGAAATCACTGCTGACATTCATCAGCGGATCAGTCATTTATGCATTATCCGGGGAAAACAATTTTCACCGCATTGGGGGATTATTCGAATTGCTGCCAAAGACCTATGCCGTCTTTGTTGCCGCCACAGTATCCATAATATGCTTTCCGCTGATGTCCTCCTACTATGCAAACCGAGCTCTGCTGGTAGAAATAGCCAATAGCGACCAACGGCTGTATTGGCTAGCCTTGATGGCAATTGTGGCCACATCGACGCTCACCAGCATTTACATGTGCAGATTGGTGTATAAAATATTTCATGGCCAAAGAAATATGGATGAAACCACGCTGGCTTATTTAAATGAATCCGATAAATATATGGGAAATGTTTGCTATGTTTCGCTATTTTTATCAATATTTTCCGGGGTTATCTTCTACCATGCGGCCTATGCCGATGAAATCTGGAGATATGTTTTTGCCTTTACCGAAGTCGAAGATCGTTATGCATCTGTACCGCTAATGTTTTTAAACTCACTGGGCATTGCCTGCGCTCTGTTGGTCTGTAGGGCAGTCAAGCGTCCGGCCATATATGGGAAATTAAAATTAAGATTGCAAAAATTCCCGGACATCCAGGAGATCGGACGGATGCTGATCCGCTATTCCGGCAATTTAATAAATGAAAAGATAAGAGTTCCATTCGGCAGTGGCAGTGGCGGCGGCAATTTTTGGCACGACGGATTTGCAATACTGTTTACTTCTTCTCCAGCTTTTGGGCTTGTTAGCATGACTTTGCTAGCATTTTTGTACCTGGCTCTACGGACCTAGCGATGTATCACACCATTTCGTCCCAAATATTACCACTTATAATATTGACGCCGCTGCTGGGAGCCTTCTGCATCCTCCGCGCAAAAGAAGATGTACCCAATGCTGATAACATAAAATCTGCCGCCGTGTGGTCGGCGCTCTCCGCGCTGATGCTTACCACATCGTTATTGGTATTTTCCTATAATTCCGCTAATCCCGGCCAGGACTACGGCCACCGCTATCTCCATCTCCATCTGGAAGTCGGCCGCTTCTCCGCCTATTTCATGGAAGTTACAGCTTTCCTAACATTGCTGGCAACACTGCTAGCAAAAAGCGAAATAAACTGCCAAATAAAAAAATTTGCGATCATGACGCTGCTGCTGGAAGCCCTATCCATGATCCTATTTTCCGCCGAAACGGTATTCATATTTTCCATAGCGTTCCTGGGCATAGTGTTCGTTTTATATTGTTTGCTGGGAACTTTTGCCACCACCACGACCGCCAGCAGCACAGATCATGGCTTTTTCTCTCTGTTTCTTGGCGCTGTGCTGATGCTGTGCAGCTGCATATACATAACCGCATCAACCGGCATTAGCGAGATACGCATTCTGGCGGAACATCCTATTTCTCCCCTAATGGCCCATGCATTTTTTGCCATGTTTTTCATTGGAATGTGCAGCATGCTCGGGCTTTTTCCGTTGCATTCGTGGATTTTTGATGCCTATGCCATCGCTCCCCGCTCCATTGCACTGTTGCTGAATGGCGTAAGTTCATTGGCCGGCGGCTATGGCATCAGCTATGTACTTCTTCCAATCACGAAGAGCATATGTGGCCATAATTATGATTATGCCATATACTTTTTGCTGATATCCATGAGTTATTCGTCATTGTCAGCGGTCATTCAGCAAGATCTGAGAAGTATCCTACCACGAGTAGCCGCGTGCTATGCTGCATTTTCCGTCATCGGGATTCTTTCAGGGGACACCAATGGATTCGCCGGCGGTGTGTACAATATTCTGGCCAGCGGAGTTATAATCGCGCTGCCGTTGGGCGTTTTATGTGCTGCTAGGAAAACAGCGGCAAAATCCAAGGACAATACCACAAATGAAGCTGAGGTCGTATGCAACATTCGATATTTGCCGACAGTCGCCATGGCATCGTTGCTGATGCTGGTCGCCACACCTCCGTCACCGCTTTTTAATGGTGGATTTTTCATCGCCATCGGTCTGCTGCGCAACCATTTGTTGTTGTGCGTGTGGTTGTGTAGTTTAATGATTGGTGGCTCGTTTTTTATTATCCGGCGGTTCTGGAAAATATTTTCCAACGGCAACGGTGGTGGCCACAAGAAAAAGGAAATGACCATTGCGATAGGTGAATTAACTTATCTACTTCCGGCAATGCTGTTTGTTTTATTGGTGGGAATATTTCCACAGATCATAATGAATCCTATGCATTGTTTTGGGCTACCATCGCAATTTTTGGACAAACGTTTTGCAACCGGAGGACTCTGGGAGTGATAAATAATTTTTTTCCAGAAATTATTATATCTACGTATCTTGTCACTTCTATAGTTTCAAAACGATGTCATAATCTGCTAAAAAAAGAAACCAATGTATCGTTGCTGCTATTCTTGGCACTAATGAGCTGCTTCTGCGGTGGAGACGCTCCGGACAATTACCTGTTCGAATGCAAATATTACGAATCACTGCTGAAGGCTGTCACGTTACTGGCTGCGATGGCGGCACTGCGCTGCGTTCACGCCATCGATGATGGAAAGCGTTCCCTGCTGATGCTTTCGCTATTGGGCGCTTTGACCATGTTCTCGTGCAACAATTTCATTTCCTTCTACATCTCGGCAGAACTGATGACCGTACCGCTGTACTTTTTACCGGAAAGAAACCTAAGGAATCATTCGTTTTTTATATATAACATATCATTTTCCTGTGTATTCACGGCTGCGGCCCTGATGATCTGCTGGAGCACAGGATTTACAAAATTTAATGACGTGCGCTATGCCTTGTCATTTTTTTCCAAACATAATCAATTTATTCTATTCGCTGCTGTGCTAATGTTGCTGTCAATCTGCATGAAACTTGGGCTATCCCTGGGGCATTCCTATATTTTCGATGTTCTGGCCGATAAAAACATGTTCGCCGCCCTGTGTCTGGGCCGAATATCCACCATCATCGGCGCGTATAAAGTATTGGCAGCTGTTTTATACTACGTTGATTTATCCACAATCATAGCCATTCTCGCCGGCATTTTAATTCTGCATGGGTGTATCTTCATGAATGGCTGCAGTGATTTGAAAAAACTCGTCGCCCATATCTACATTTGGCACTCTGGAATGTTGTTGCTGGGCAGCGCCTGCCGGAACTACAGCGCCATAGGTGGAGTACTTTTCATCGGCCTGTCTGATCTAATGTTTATGCTGGGCGCATTGTTTTTCCTAACGAGTATAAAAAAAAACAGAGAACCGCTAAAAAATATTATGGATTTTAGATTTTTGTCATCTCGGAACACCGGGGTGGCAGTCGCCATATCCCTTTTGATTGCATCCTCACTGGGATTACTGCCGCTGATTGGCCTTGGGGGAAAGATTTATCTCGGAATGGCGTTGATCGAAAAAAAGCTATATGTAGCCGCGCTAATCGTTGCATTTTCGCTGCTGATGGGCACGATTTTTACAGCCAAAATCCTGGATATTTTTTGGTTTAGAAAATTCCATGAACAGGAAAGTGTATTTTTTGCCATAGACGGGAGATGGATACTATTGGCTCCATATATTATGCTGGCCGCCATCCCACTGGCCATTAAAATTTCGTCATTATTGGAATTAGAATTGTATTTCATGAGATGAATAACCGATATGAGTAGAAAAATAATAAAATTCAGCGCAATTGACAGTACCCACAGCCATGCCCTACGGCTAATAGGTCGCCGTGATATATCGAAGTATCCGGACGGCTGCGTGCTGATAGCAGATACCCAAACCATCGGTGTAGGCCGTTGCCATCGTCGCTGGGTATCGCCACCTGGAAATTTATATACATCCATCCTGAGCCCCATACCTCCATCGGAAGACTTTTGCCAGCTGTCGCTCACCATAGGCTGCGCAGCTAGAGAAACTATTCGGCATTTTCTTAGAGAATCTAATTTTCTTAGACTTCACTGGCCAAATGATGTATACTACGGGAATAGGAAAATATGCGGTATACTAGCGGCGTCGACAGACGGTTGGTTGATTATCAGTGTAGGTATAAACGTAAATGTTTCCCCGGACATAGGGTCTGCTGTGTCCCTGAAGGATATTCTGGGAGACGATGTGCCAAAAGTACCGGATGTGTTAGATGTCCTACTGAAAAATGTGGATGATTGGTTGTGTCTGCTACGGCACGTCGGTTTTTTTAGAATAAGGAATTATTGGTTACAAAATGTTAACGAAATAAGTAGTAGAGTCGTGGTAAGGAATGGAAAAGAATCCATTGTTGGCATTTTCTGCGATCTTGATGAGCGCGGAAGGTTGGTTTTGGAAAAGGAAGATGGTGAGCGTTTGTTCATATCCAGCGGGGATCTTTTCGTAAATTCTGAAATAATTATGGTTAGTTATGAATAAAAATATAAGCAAAACAGAAAAAGGGCTTCTGCTGATCCCCATTGGTGGCTGCTCGACCATCGGTATGAATCTTTATGCCTATGTGTGGAACGATCAGTGGATATTGGTGGACATGGGCATGGGCTTTGACAATGCCCTTGGTCGAGAATTGTTGGTGCCGTCTCCGGATCTTTTGGTGCGGAACAAATCCAAGATCAAGGCCCTATTCATAACTCATTCCCACGAAGATCACATAGGAGCCATTCCATATTTGTGGCCTAGGATCGAATGCCCAATCTACGGTAGGTCATTTGCCATAGAAATGGTGAGAGATAAATTGTCTCAGTTTGAAATGGCATCGAATGTACCGCTCATCAAAGCATCCACCAAAAGCGCCATAGTTATTGGAGACTTCAAGGTCGAATTTATTCCGGTAGCCCATTCGACTCCTGAATCGTCGGCTCTGGCCATAACGACGCCTGATGGCACGGTTATTCACACCGGCGACTGGAGGCTGGACGATGATCCGGTGCTTGGAACTAAAACCGACGAGGAGAAACTTAGGTCCTACAGCACGAATAGCAAGGATGGGGTGCTTGCGCTGGTCTGCGATTCCACCAATGTGTTCAGGGATGAAATGTTCGGATCAGAGCGCGAAGTGCGATCAACCATAATAAAATTGGTGCAGGATAACCCGAAGAATCGTGTGCTAATCACCTGTTTTGCCTCAAATCTTGCCCGGCTGGAAACTTGTTACATGGCGGCTAAAGAAAGCGGTCGCCAGATGGCCATAGCCGGAAGATCACTGAAGAGAATAGAAAGAATCGCCAGAGTATCCGGGTATTTATCTAATATTCCGGCGTTTTTGGACGACAAAAAGGCTAGTTCACTTGATCCAAGCAAGGTCTTGTTGGTCTGTACCGGAAGTCAGGGTGAGCGAAGTTCCGCCCTCAATCAGATGGCAAATGATACGCATAATGCCATAAAATTAAACGACGAAGATATAATTATTTTTTCATCAAGGGTCATTCCGGGTAATGAAAAAGCCGTCGTCAACATGCAAAACCTGTTGATTGGGAAGGGAATAAAAGTGATCTCTGATGGTGAGGACAACATTCACGCCTCGGGCCATCCAAGCAAGGCGGAACTACACCATTTGTATTCCATAACTAATCCCAATCTTCTGATTCCGATACACGGCGAAACCATGCAATTGTGTCGGCATGCCGAAATAGCTAAAGCCTATGGAATCCCAAATGTCCTGGTACCACGTGACGGTTCGGTATTAAAATTGACCAGGAACGATCCAAAAATCATAGAGACATTGGAAATGGAAACATTGGCCGTCGATGGCCATAAATTAATTCCGCTGGACGGGCAGGTGTACAAGCAGAGGCAATCGCTGTCGTCCTGTGGTGCGGTTAGCGTTTGCATTAGCCAGGGGAAAGGGGTAATAAAGCTGCTGGATTTCGTATGCTATGGTCTGTTCGAAAATTCCGAATACAATGAGGAAGAAGATATAAGAAAAGACATTGCTTCCGAAATAAAATTATCTCTGGGAAACATTGCCCACAAAAAGCTTTCGCCAAAAGACGTGAAGATGCCAGTTGAAAAAATTATTAGAAACATATTAATGGATTCCATCGGGAAGAGACCGGTTATATTTGTGCACCTTGTCCAGGGCTAATGCTGGTAATTCACGAGATGACCGTCGATTGCGCTCCGTCGTTATCTCGTCTGCATGCGGCTTGCTTCGGAGAGGGCTGGGATGAGGAATATTTTCGTCGCCTGAGCCTATCGCCGCATGCCTATGGATTTGTTGCGGATTTTGACCATACCAGTTGTGGATTTATTCTCTGTCAGGGAGTTATGGATGAGGCTGAAATACTGACACTGTGCGTTTTGCCGGAATATCGTCATAAATCGCTGGGACGGCAGCTCCTGGAAAAGACGATGGAATATTCCAAATCGCTACGGGTGAAGGTTTTTTTTCTAGAAGTGGCAGAAGACAATTTTCCAGCCATCTCCCTGTATACCAGCTGTGGATTTACGAAAGTGTCCAAAAGAACAAATTATTATCAAACAGCCTGCTCCAGCAAAGACGCCTATTTAATGCGACGGGACCTCTAGAACAGCAACGACGTCGACTAAATCAATGACGTTGAAGATGGCGGATTTTCTCGGTGGCATGGACAATTTTTTAGATATTTCATCAGCAAAAAATCACGCAGTAACCACCTGGTATAGTTGAATATTTTCACATTAATACGATTACCGGAAACAACAGGACAATTATCTGCGGTATCCACCACAAAAGCCACAACATCCATTTGCCCCAGAGGCACATTTGCCCGATTCATCTGAATACTTGGATCGATAATTTCCTTACAAAAATAGTCTGTCGTCTGGAAAGGATTGTTGTCGACATCGTAGATACTATTGAAGGACAACGTAAGACCTGGCTCCACCACATATACAAGACGACGACCATCGCCATCCAGGACATCTCTTTCGCCAAGTCCGATTTTATGGAATGGAACTGTGCCGATATAATTGCTTAAATCTTGTCCGCCAGCACCTTCTAGACCGTCATTCTTCAGAGAAGGACACGGCAACCGAGAATTCTCGGCCAAATACGCAGCCAAAGCTATTGTTACGGTCTCAATATTGTCATGGGTTGTTTTAATTTTTGCGATTTTTCTTGATATATTTGTTCTGGTTATGAACATGGCTGAAATCACCCCTATAACGGAGACAGCAATGGCTATTTCCAGCAGCAATGAGCCATTTGAACGATATAGGTTACGAAAGCCTGAATATAATAACGCAATCTTTATTCTTATTTTTGAGATCATATTTTTGTCCAATAGAAGCCAAGCCGGACGCAGCTAGAGTCCTCACCTCGCCGGTTGATGGATTGCCAGTGTCTGAGTTTTTATCTATAAAATGAGCATCTTCCTGCGATAGGGCGGCAGAAAAGCTTTTGTTATCGCTGGTGCCTCCGGATAGAACAAGCCAAATGCCAGAATGGCCGGGCACGCTCGTCGATACACTAAAGAACCCGCCATTTTTACTTAATGGGCGCCCTTTTACTACCTCAAGATGTATTATATCAGCCGCAGCCAGATGGCTCCAGAATCTGTCAGAATCTCCAATGGAGGATATTACTCCGTCTCCCCGTCCATTTTCCAGGTCGTCGTTTATCATTTCCTTGGCACTTGGAAAATCTCCTGGCATTCCTCCGTATTTTTCCACAAAAGCCTGGCTAGCGACTCGAATGGAATTTACCTGCTCAATTACTGATCTAAGCTTGGCAGTGCGAATTAATTCGCGTCCCTTTAGTGTAAAGCTGGCAATTAATCCTATGATTACCACTGCAATGGCTACTTCGATCAGGGAAAACCCTTTATTTTGTCTACGGAGTGAATATTTCATTTTTGAAATCTCAAAGGCCTTGGATCCGAAGAAAATTTCTCATAAACTTTTTCATCGGCCCTATGGTGCATTTTATCTTTATTGTTCAGAATCGTTGCCCTTAAAAAAATCACCAATTCTGTCACGTGACTGCTTTTTTCTCTGGATCCGCTCAGAAAGTCCATTGGAGTATCTTCTATTCCTGGTATTCCCTCTCGCTGATTTGTGGATTTTTCATCCATCAGTCCTCCCATCACTGCTATTTGTCCGGAACGCAATTTCAGAACCGAATCCAACTCTCGAACGTCCACCACCGGGATTTTTTGCATCTGGGTTTGGGCAGACCCCAAAGACATGCCGCCAGTTCCTCCGGCACCAGTTATGGAATAATTGTGAAAGAGAAACGGCACTTCCAGATAGGATGCAATTTTTGATATTGTTGGACGCAGAGTTAAAAGTATGGTGTTGTTTTTTCTATCAATTGACGGATGAACAGTCATCACTAATCCTATGGGAACTGTTTTCACATTGGCAGACAATAAATCACTGCTAGAGGAGTTAGTATTCCCGCTGTATTGCTTGTGAAATTCCGGCAGGTAAACAACCTCGTTTTTGGCAACCTTAAATACAGCAGAGTGATTGTTCAATATCGTAATTCTCGGACTAGATAATGTCTTTACGGCCCCAAATTTTTCTATAAAAGCTGATATGATGTTCAAATTATTGCGGTCAATACCAATTGAAAACAACCCTGTTTTATCGAATGGCTTTTCTGCCTTTGCTCCGCCATTGCGCAGAACCTGCCAATTTATCCCGCTCTTGAATTCGTCTTTTAAATTAACCTCCAGTATTTTTGCTTCTATTAGCACCTGGGCTTCCGACATTTCCTTCAGCAGAGACAGATATTGTTGAATTTCCTCGTGTTTCTCATGGGTTGTGCAGACTGAAATTAGTCCACCCTGCCGATGAACTGTAACGTAATTTCCTTCGCTATCCCCGACCATTGTACTGATTGTATGTTCCAATTCAGACCAAAAATCGTTTTTGGCTATTCCAGCTATGGAGCTGCTGGAACCGTTGTTTTTGGGTTCATTGGCTGACGAACCTTCGCCATCCGATGTGGATGCAAATGAGTTCATGCTTCCAGAAAATATATCCGTGGAAATCGACATTGAGCTCATGGTATCCCGCTGTATATTCAGGGATGGCATCGCATAGGTACGCAGTGTCGGAGAATCGTACTCTATTTTTACTGAATTGCCGTTAACGCAATATTTTAAATGCGAACAGCTGCATATGTCCTTTAGAATATCCAGAAATGGACGATTTTTGGCGGAAAATGAAATGCTGCCATCAATATCCTGGGCGATAAAAATATTCACGCCGGCCAGGGCCGCCATTTGGGTAAGCACCTCACGCATTTGCATTTTTTCGCTGGCGGAAATGGAAATAGTTTTGCGAAAATTCTCGTGAATGCAGTCAGTTCCGGCTGGATCGATCGGTTCGTCCGTATAGGAGATATTTATGTCCTGCAGAAAATCATCCACAGGAGTCGACAGCAGATCGAATGCGCTGTGATCCATTCCATTTTGCTGTGGAACCTTGGATTCATCAACTCTATAACAGCTTGATAACAATAAAGCGCCAGACGCTAGGCGAATAAGTACTCCAAAATCAATCTTCTTAGCCACATTAGACCATTATTATCAAAATAAAATTTAATAAAAATGATTATAATGCCCGTAGATTTTCTTGTACAGAAAAAACGCAGATTTAATAAAAAATTATGAAAGTACGAATAAAATTCCCCCGGACTAATGGCTTGGTTGATTGAGTTGGTTTTATGGCGCATTTTTTTTCAAAATTAATCACTTTTTTTAAAAAAAATCTAAGATTTGCCAGTTCTGGTTATGTATTAATTTTAATGGCGATATTTTTGCCCGTCATATTTGTCGGCATAAAGTATGTTGTGGACACCACCAGAATTAATTCGTTTAATCTGGAAAAACAGAAAAAAGATGATAACAGATTGGTATCCTGTGGAAAGGAGGCCGCCATTGCCGTCGCCATGCTATGGAATCCTGGACTTACATTTGATCAACAGAAAATTCAGCTCATGAAAACGGCCGACGACGTCTACAACAAATTCGCTTCCATGGACTCAATTGTGGCCGGAGCTGTTCCCGGAATGGACAGTAAAAAATTCCTCAATACCGAACGCAGCAGCCTGCTTATGAAATACATTGCCATACTATATGACACCATAGCAAGGAGCTCTGACCCAAAACTCATCAGATATACACCCCAAACAGGCTATATATACAGAATTACCATCATAGTTCCGACATCGCTAAACCCCTATGCGGTCCTCTACGGAATAATATCGGAAATAGCAACGAAAAGCCATTTATCGATGGTGGCTGGCAGCGATGTGGTATCCGACATTGCCATATATAGTACAAATAGAATCTCATTTACCTGCAGCCAGGACTATATAACTGCCATCGATACAATTCTTACAACCCTGAGTGCCAAGCTTGGCGTGACCATATCGGCCACAAAAACAAAAACCACATCTTCCTATTACTACAGTGTTCGCCAGTTACCTAACGACCAATCAAAAATTAACCTATCCCTGGAAGCTGGCAACATAAAAGTGATTTCTGACAGCGTAGATGCAGGAAAAGCACTTCCGGCCACCTGCGATGTGGACATAATACTTGCGCTTCCAGTCAACGGAGCCGCCTGTTCCGTCAATAATGCTGATACAACTACTGAATACAGCGGTTCCCCCTACGTATCCTCGAGCACTGCCAACACAACCTCCACCATTGGAGCTCCAATATGTGAAATTGCCAGGGCCTATCGCACATTTCTGAAGGATAATTTTTTCAATAGTCAGGGCACAAACGTCGGAATAATTCCCTATTCCGCAAAAGTATCAATACCGCCCAACTCTAAAGCAACCATTGTTATGAACCCGCTGGCACTTGATGAAGCGTCCGTGAAAAGCACGATGTTGCTCTGTGGCTGTGATCTATATGGCACCAATGGAAAGAAAAACGCTCCCCTGCTGCCCAGCTCATTCGTCTGGGGAGGCAGCGGCGTTTATCCCATAATGTGCAGATATATTCCCAAAAACGCCACCGGTCGGTCGCTTATATACAATGCAAATGCAGAACCAAGCGGCGCCAGTGCTTTTGTAAAAATGAATCTAAATCCCTGCTACATGGGATACGCAAATATACTTGGCATGCTCTGCGAGAAAGACTGCACGCAATTTCAACCAAACCCATATCCAATTTTGGAGCTGACAGCCGATGTCAAGGGCGTCTACGAGCTACTTGGTGGATATTTTCCAATCAATGACGCAAAAAATACCAGTAATTTCATTTTTGTACCACTGGAGTGGGCAAAATACCTATACGGCACCTGGACTGCCAATCCATCGGCCTCTGGAAACAGCCAAACGGTAAAACGAAACTCAAAAACCGATAGCGGCCGAAAACGAGCCGTCATTATCGTGGTAAATAAGCCGGATTGCTTCGAGCCCGGGGAATTAACCTACCTGGGATTTGATAACGACAAGGCAATGATGCCTATCCAGGAATCGGATAAGATAAATTTTAACATAGACTACTCCAGTACAGCCAAAAAGTTCCTGGATGGCACAGCATACAATGGAACGATAGCTGGTCCCAAAAAAATATTGACCTTCAGCACAACCAGCGACAACATAGGAAGGGTGGGCGGCTTCTATGAAACCACAGATAATAATATAGCAAACTGCACATTACGTTTCCCCCAAAAGGGAACAATTATACTAAAATTTGCCATGCCGACTCCTGGCATAGATACCTGGCAGAAAATAACTCACAACCTTCAAACCTGGGGACACGACTGCTACAGCGGATTTGGCCATGGAAACGGCTATTATATTTCCATGGATGTTTCAGGTAATATTGCTAGATCAACCAACCTGACCAACTGGACACAAAATATCGCAAGATTACCATCAGGTTGGTGGAGCAATGTGGTCTTTGGCAGTGGCAAATTTTTGGCCCTGAGCGACAGCGCAGGTACGGCCTATTCCACCGATGGTGCCACCTGGACCAACGGCGGAAGGATTGTGGATTTCGAAAACAAAACTATTACAATGTCATCAGGCACTGCACTTTGCTACGGAAACGGTGTATTTCTGGTATTGGGCGGCAGATCCATTGCCTACTCCAGCGATGGCATCACCTGGACCATAAAGAGTAATGTTATTCCAATAAGCGCTACCTGGAAGGGTGTTACGGCCACCACCGGCGGAGACTTTGTGGCCATATCATCCAGTGGTCAGGTGGTACATGGTGGAATCGATACCACATGGGAACAATACACTGGAAGCTCCTCTTCTTTATCCAGTATTGGATATAGTTGGGGTGGAGTTTGCTATGGCAACGGGAAGCTAATGGCCGTTTCCTACTCTGCCACAGCCGCCTACTCAACAGATAACGGAATGAATTGGACAAATCATTCCACCGGACTCCCTGATATTCATTATGGAGAATGGTATGGGACATTTTTCGAAGACAATACCTTCTATGCCCACACCTCCAACGTATATTTGGCAAAATGTTCGGCAATGAACTCAAGTGATCCTAGTGGCATAAGAATTACCAACCTAACGTCCTCGAGTCCCTATTACAATAAAACAAACACAATCACCCAAGAAACAACCTTCATGATCAACGCGGAAGATATCTCGGATACCAAGGAAAATGGCATGTTCTGCATTAATTTTGACATTAAAAAAGTCAGGCTTATTTCAGCAGAAATTACCAATCGCTCAGAGGAAAGGCGACCGTCGGCAGCCGTAAATAAAGAAGCCTATAATGCTGATATGATAAATTTTATTGGAGGAAGCAGCAGCAGCAATGTATTGACATATACAACAGCCTCCGGCGACTTCAACTACAAAAATGGTGCTGGATATGAATGTGCGGAACACTCCAGCGCTGTCGGAAAATTCATGTCCACCAGGCATGGCAAATTGCATGTGACAGTGGAACGAAACGATTCAAAAACCAAGGTTATTAAAGATATCGGCGGTATGCTGGATCTAACCAAATGGCACGAGGGCGACACCACCAATCGATTATCGAACATTTGCTCAAGCGGTTGGGATGTACGTAATATGACATATGATGATCTTAACAACGTTTACAGCAAATTTTACACACTGAACAATTACGGCTACGTGGCCTATTCGTCGGATGGAAAACAATGGTTTTGCTTGAAGCACGCAAATGGAAACATCAACCAGCTGTCATCTTTGGCTAGCAACTGGCGTGGATTAACACACTGCAGAGGATACCTTTTTGCATCGAATTTTTCTGGTAATGTGGCCTATTTATACTACCCACTCATCAGAGTCTCCGACAACAGCGTCGTCAATGACTGGTCATTGATATCAAACGACTATAGTCCATATAAACATAGATCATCCTACTGGTACGGCGGCATCGCCAGCAATGGTAGCAGTGTTTTTGTAATAAATGGAGATGGCTATATAGCCTATCAATCACTTACCTCTGTAGTAAATCAAGATCTTATAGGTTGGACATACTCACAACCGCTTTCAGCAATATACCATTTTGGATGGGACTCAGCCATGACCTATGGCAATGGCAGGTTTTTATCCATATGCTACTATACAAATGTTGCCAGTTCCTCCGGTGGTACAGCATGGGCAAGTACCGGCACAACTTTTCCGACAACTGGATATACCGGTCTGTGCTACGGCAATGGCAGGTTTGTGGCAATCACCTCCAGCGGCGCTGTTTATCATTCTTCTGATAATGGGGTAACATGGACAAAGGCCGGCACCCCACTGGCCAGCATTAGAAGCTCAGGCTGGATGCCAGTGTGCTATGGCAATAGCATGTTCGTGGCAATAAGCTCTAACGGCTATTCTGCCTACTGCAATGAACTGTTACTCGAAGATAAGACAATAGTTCCACAATTTAAATTTAATAACGTGACAATTGGTACTTCCCCACAATTAATAGATATGGAAATTCAAGCTAATCAGGAGATCGAAGTTAATATGGAAAATATTCGGTTGCTTGCGGCTTCCATTACCTACTCAGATAACGAACAGGCGAATGCCATACTTAACTTTAACTCATCCTCCACCAGCACCAGCGTCGACGGAGTTAGCATGACATTCTCCGGATCCCTCAATGACGCCACTAAATACGGATTACGCTTTGCCGACAAGAACTCTTCCGTAAACTGTTCACTGAACATTACAAATAATCCATATTCCATAGAATCGCTCGCAATCAGCGTTGCTCCGCTTGATTGCGCTGAAGCTGGAGCTGGAACTTTTGCATTCATCCCGGAACCCGGCGGCAATCCAATAACCAACTCCGCAGTAAAAACAATAACATCCAATAATACCTACCTGGTAGATTCAAAAGATTTTACAATAACCAATGGCAGCGGAGATAATCTCTCATATAAAATTAGTTTTTCCATGAAAGCTTTGAAATTGGTCTCGGCCAAGTTGATACTTGCTAACAGAACCGTTCACCGTTACCCGGATATATCTGCCAGAAATAGTTCGCGATTGGTGCAGTGGAACAAGGAAAATATCACTGCCGGGACAAACCTAACAGTAACCAATAAATTCAATAATTATAACGTTGATAGCGGATGGCACTCCATTAACTCCACCACATGCAATCCAGTGGTTTATCCACATGTTTACCATGGAGATGGCACAATTATACTGGAAGAACACGACGACTCTCTGTTTTCGCTAAATTTAATCACCTCCACCAAAAACCTTTCCGGATATTATGCACCGGGCTTTGTCCGCATATTTGCCGAATCGGCCCGGGGCAACTATAATAGGTTTGACATTAACACCTCAACCGACAATTGTGCATCCATTATCACAACTGAATTTACCAATCCTGTTAACAACGTTTTGTTTGCCGGCGGCTACTATAATAATGCCACAGATAATGCTGGAGCCCTACAAATATTGGCCAAGGAAACTGCCGCTTCCCTAAAGGACGTCAATACCAAGATATATGTCATAAAATACAGGTGTCCGGCGAGATATAAGTCACATATGCTTGGTGCTAACACAAACTCCTACGTGCCATACGATTATTCATATCTCGAGAGTATAGCATCGGGTACCACCAGTCCATATATCCAAACTGTCGAATACGAAGAAGATCTGGAAGAGGCGCTGAAGGAAATAGCAAACGACATTAAATCCAGCAGCTTCGCCGGACGAGAGGTGGCAAAAAATGTACCGTGATTATGATTTTTGTTGTTTTGATTTATCTTTTTTATCGACTTTTTCGGCTTTGTCTGATTTGTCTGATTTGTCGACTTTATCAGGTTTATCTGATTTTTCAGAGCATATGGCAGCATCCACATTGGCAACCAAATCCATGGTGTCTGAAATAACTTTCTGCTTTTCGGATGCGCCTGATCCATCTGGCACAAATTTTTCATCGAAGAAAAACTGCAGTAAATCGGACAGAGCTCCACGAACATTTCTATCAATATCGTCGTCGTTGCCATCGCTCCATTTGCTATCCCGAATCCTATGTATGTCGCGTATTACGGTTTCATTCAGGGAATCCCATATTACCGATAGCAAAAATTCCGCATATGTTTTGTTGTAAATTTTATAAAAATCAATGGAAGCCCGGATGGATTTTACAATATCACCAAGCGAAGCGTCTTTTTTCAGAGCATCAAGTATCTTCTTTCTGGATGGCGTCGGCTTTTTCGACAATTCATTTTTAAATTTAAATAGCAAAGCATAAATCGGACAATATATGGCAGAAGCAAGATTTAATTTCTGCATTTTCTTCAAATATTGATGAATAATATCCACTGATTTCGTTAAATCCTGATCGAAAAATCCTGGAATATCAGCAGTATTGTCCTCATTCCGTCCAAGCATTACATAACATAGCTTGACCAGATGTGGTTTCATTTTTTTGTAAAAAGTATTGCGTCCAACAGATGGAAATGTGGTGACACAGGAAAGAATGGAGTTCATGTCATCGCCTCCGATGATCAATCCACAGGTTTTTGCAATTAATTTGCGGTCGTCTTCACTCCTGGCACCAAATTTTTGCAGGCTGAACATCGATAACCGAACCGAATCTATAATGCTGTCAGGATCAACCCTCAGACCAATTACAATGTAGGCAACGGCAGCAATATGAGTCGCCAAAGGCGTTCCAGCCGGAGAACAATATTGGTTTTTCCCAATTGCACGAGTTAAGGTTTTAATTATTTCAGATAACAATATGCCGTGCTTTTTTGGTAAATTTTTCTGGCTTTCTTCGTCTTCATCCTCATCATCTTCGTCTTCGTCTTCATTTTCAGCATCATCGTCGTCATTGTCGTCATTGTTTTTTCCATCTTCCCCGGGGTGACTGGCGCCATCCTGGTGAGGGTCGTTAAATAAAGAAAAATTTTTGTCTACGAAATTAACTCCCTTGGCCACCATCCTAGCAAGATCTGCTTTGGTAATTGTGGTTTTGGTTGCTGTGTCAGTTTCGGATTTTTTCTTGCTAGATGTTTCTGAAACCTCTGTCTCAGCGATGCAGTGAATAGCAATAAAAAACAACGGAAAATACAGTAAAACTTTTGTCATGTTGATATTTTTTATCCAAAATCAATAAACAGATCATTCTAGCAAAGCAACGAACTGCAGTCCAACGAAAAGTAGACTAGTTTCCGCTATTATCATGCTCGCAATAGACTTTTTTCGAAAGAAGTCTAATGGCTCATCACCTTTTCAAATACTTGTATGTAGTCATCAATCATGGAATTATTGTCTTCGAAATATTTTACTCGCTCACTGCCAGACTTTATGAGGGACTCCCGGTATTTTTTGTCATTGCTAATTTTTTGCATGGCCGAAACTATATCATTTACATCGTATGGATTGAATAACAAAACTGCGTTTCCACCAACTTCTGGAAGACTGCCAGCTGTGCTGCTGGCAATGGGAACTCCAGCTGCCATGGCTTCAATTATCGGAATACCAAATCCCTCGTATAGGGACGGGTGTATAAATGCAATAGCGTGCGACAACAGCTTCTTTAGGTCACTTTTTGGTACGAATCCAGGAGTTACAACCTTATCCTCAATTTTTAGCTCTCTGGCCACATTTGAGACTATATCTTTCGTTTTGTGACCAACAATAAGCAGTTTTATGTCTTTTGTTTCTGCATTCGCAAGATTTTTGCTGAAAATAACAAACGCCTCCAATAATTTATGATGATTTTTTAGAGGCCATAGTGATGATATGTATATGAAGTATTTTTTATCCCGTAGATTATATTTCTGCAAAAGCGACTGCGTCTCAGCATCATTAGCACCGGAATCGTTATTTAGTCTGTTTGCAGTTTTTATGTGTATTCTTTCGACGCGATCTGCTGCCTCTGGAAATTCTTCGGAAATTCTTTTTTTGGTAAAATCTGAAACTGTTATTATGCTCTTGGATTTTTTAATAGCGATATCCATGCACTCAAATTGCAGTTTGCATTTATCCTCATCCAGAAACTGCCCCATGTCTTTGTAGGCTAAGTCATGTATAGTGCACACCAGCGGAATTGATGAACTATATATGTTACTCCATCCTGCTGCCGGATCCCAGAACATGTTGCAGCAATTATCGATAAATAAATTTTCACGAAAGATAAGCTGCTCTATTTTTTCCCTTATAAGTCCAAAGGTAACTGTATTGATGAAGTGAAAAATTGTAGAATGTAATGCTGATATCCTTGTGGTAGTTATTTTCAGCAGTTTTATATTTTTCGACTCACTAATCGCCTGGTAAGAACTATTAGAAAAATTACTGAGCAGTAAAATTAATCTCCAATTCGGTCTCTTTTTGATTATTCCAAAGATGATGTTCTCGGTTAGTTTCAATACACCACCTTCCTCTGCTATGGTGGAGAGATCTACGACTATGTCATGGGTAATTTTCGAATCCCTGTCATCAAGGATTGATAGTCTACCACAGCTAAAGAAATCTGATATTTTACAGTCACTGATAACCAAAATATGGATCACCATTACCGCGACAAGAATAAACACGCAAGAAACGGCGTGTAAAAACACCGAAACGATTTTTCGCATAGCGTTCCAAACATTAGAAGTGGTCGGGGCGAGAGGATTTGAACCTCCGACATCTTGCTCCCAAAGCAAGCGCGCTACCGGACTGCGCCACACCCCGCACAGCAGTAAAACTGCATGTACTATCTACTACATTAATAATAATAATTCAATAATTAGGATGTTGATGTGGATGGTACTGTGATTTTATGTATAAACACATTTCTCCAGAAATGATGTTTCTAATACATTGATTTTTATCGTGGTATTTTTGTGTGACAAAAATGTATCGCGTTAATACTTTGTTAATGAATTGTTAACATTTTGTTGATGAATATTAAGATTACGCAAAAAGCGAACTTATACACATGTTATACACATGTTATTACCATAATCAGATTTTGTGTTTTCAATTTTTTGTGTTGTGTTGTTGAACTATTAGACTTCTTTCGAAACAAAGATATTTCGAGGAATTTATAGGAGCATACGGAGCGCAGGACCGCAGTGTACATGTGGTACATGAGGATCCGAGCACCGAAGCGACGCAGAAATTAC
>JAIRZD010000029.1 GCA_031267415.1 Holosporaceae bacterium | reverse complement strand
CGCAATGCAGCCGTACTTTATCGCCAAGGATAAAGACAACGTTCCTCTGAACAATGGTGCGGATTACAGCAATGCCCTGAAAATGTGGGCAAAAAACAGTATTCCAAAAGGTATTCCACTCACGATGGAAATGCTTACGCAGGAAGATCCGGTGAAGAAGGCCAAGGCGGCAAAAGAGAAGCAGAAAAAGCTGGATGCCGAGAAGAAAAACAACTCCGAGCATGGCATCCGCAAGGGAATGAGGGCCGTCACATTTTCTCTGGACCAACGATCATTGGCATCTTCCGGAATGCTTGCCCCGGGGGATTGGGTGGATGTGCTTATCATGGAGGATGCCGGCGGAAGAGCAAGGGCACACAAATATAAAGGGCTAAAAATAATAGCCATAGATGGAGTAACAAGAAGAGAAAAGGATAAGGCTGAAGAATCACTGTTGTCCAGTGCCACGATTGGATCCATGAGCAATATCGTGAACATGGGGAATGCCAAACAGATTACCCTCGAGGTAAAGGAGCAGATGGTGGAAATCATGATAAAGCAGGCATCCCATTCCGGCATAATCGTTTCCATTCGTAATCAGGAGGAGGAGGTTGACGAAAAAGAGCAAAACAAGGATTTGGACGACAGCTTTGACGAATCCGAGGGGAAGGGCATATTAAATGAGATATTGGCCATGAATCACTGCAACTCCGTCTATTGGCTCATATCCGCCAAAAAGCAGGCTGAGAATGACCGAAAAAACGAAAGAATTCTGGTGGATGATCTAAATGCTGCGAATGGTGCCTACCGCAACTGTGCCAACGGCATGATTCTCGACGACAATAAAATAACGCAAATTACCGACGAAGCCGAGAGGACCTACGAAAAAAAGCTAGAGGAAACGAAGGAAGAGATGAAAAAGGAGTTTGACGAAAAACTAAAAGCCGAAATCGCAAAAGCTGAGATCGAAAAAGCCAAGAAAGAGAAAGAAAAGAAGAAAAAGAAGCGTTCTTTGACCTCTGACGTTGCTGGGGATCCGGCTACCAGTGACGCTAGTTCCGGCAGTGGATATGAAATTATGTCTGGGAAAATCGTCGGTGAAGAAGCGGTGAAAGAGGAGACTGAGGAAAAAGGAATCACAATACACAAAAAATTAAGCTCGGAAAGGGTAGAATTAGATGAAGATGGCAGTATTTTGGATCCGCGAAAAGCAGGGCCGAATGGCAACGGTGGCCGCTGATGTGTAGGTCACCGGTTAAGTGTGGAGAAGTAACATGAAGAGACGCTCGATTTACCTGGGGTTTGCAGCATTGGGCTTGCTGGTTACCTGTGTCCAGGCTGGAGAAAAAAAATCTACTCCCCCGTCTCAGGGACAGGCGAAGGCTCAGGCACAGGCGAAAGGGTCGTCCGGTGCAGCCGGGGCGTCGGGGGACGTAGATGCCAAAATAAAAGCGAAGGAGCCTTTGAAAAACAATATTATATTGCCTGGCGTCGTTCATGGATCATACCGGGAACTAGAGGTGAATTCTGTAAATTTCATCACATTAAAAGAGCCAATTAACGAGGTTTTTATTCCGGATCCCACTGTAATCGATGTCCAGATCTTGAATGAGAGTTCTCTATATCTAATGGGTTTGATACCGGGGGAGACAACCTTGGTTATCAACGGGAAAGGCGGGAAAACGCTGGTGGATTGCAAGATAAGAGTTACCTATCCGCTGAAAACCATAAAAGATGCGATTTTGGAAATGTACCCCGACGCGAATATCGAGTTGTCTCCGCTGGGCAGTTCCGTGGTTATCAAGGGGCGAGTTCCTTCGCCGGAAGTGGCCAGCGACGTGATGGAACTGGTCGGGAAATTCGTGGATGCTGCGAAAATTGTGAATAGAATGATCATTGAAACGTCGACACAGGTTTTGCTGAAGGTGAAAATAGCTGAGGTTACCAGGGAATTGACCAAAAGCCTCGGCATCAATTGGCGAGCCCTCTCGAGTGGTAGCGACGCCGGAGGTGTGCACTACGGTTTTGTCGCTGGAAATTCCAGCACATTTGTTGGCGGAGAGGCCGTGACTGCCGGGGAGATCAGCAAGGAACTGCTAAAACAGGGCGGACTCCTTAGCGCCGACGTAAAAGGTGGTCGCTGGATAATGCATGTTGGTGGGAAAAGTGGACTTTCTGGGTTGCTGGACGCCCTGGCCAACGAATCGTTTGCATCAATTTTGGCGGAACCTACTTTGGTGGCTCTGTCCGGGAAAACAGCTACATTTAAGTCTGGTGGAGAACAGGGCTACACGGTAACCCAACAGGGTACCAACAACAATACCACCGAGTTCAAAGAATGGGGCACATCCATAGAATTTACGCCGGTGGTGCTGTCGGAAGATAGGATCAATATTACAGTGGCTCCGAAGGTTAGTACTCTGACGTTTTCCGGGGATAAGGGAGCGCCGCCTGCGCTTACCACCAAAGAGGCAAGTACAACCGTGGAATTGGCAAGTGGCCAAAGTCTGGCCATAGCCGGGTTATTGCAGAAGAGTCAAAACACTTCGGCGGTGGAGACTCCATTTTTGGCTGATTTGCCGCTTCTGGGGCCACTATTCCGCCAGAGTACGATTGTGGAATTGGAAAAAGAACTGGTCATAATCGTCACTGCGTATATAGTGAAACCATCGTCAAAGGTGCTAAAAACGCCCGTCGAAGGTGTTCCTCGTTTGTATTCGCCGCTTGAAAACCTGATTACTCGGAAATTTCACAAAAATGTGAAGAGTGGGGGAAGAGCGGGGAAGCACTACAGTGCCGGATTGTTGGTTAGGAGTTAGAAAAAATGCGGGGAAAAAATTTTTTAAATTGCATATTATTGGGTAGCCTGCTGGCGATGGTTGGATGCGAGAAACAGTATAAGGCGAACGATGCCTACGTTTCCGACGTAAAATCTCTTCGGGTATCCGAAAATAGACGATCCAAGTTTTTCGAATTAAACAATAACTTCGAGCTTTCCGAAAATAGCTTGTTGGGGATAAAAAAAGTCCTGAGAGACGCGAAAGGCGAGGGGATAGATAATATTTCCTTCGTTATCATTTCCAACAGGCCGATGGGAATAGCTTGGCAGGAGAAAATTCGTAGTATTGTTCAGCAATACATGTACGAAGCCGGTTTTTTGGATAGCCGTATCATTGATTCCGGACTGTGCATATACAGTGGTGCGAAACCGGGGGTACGCCTGGATGTTCTCCAGTACAATGTTGAGGAACCAGATTGCGGCAGGTGGACCGAATACGTCGGTGACATGGATACCAACAAGGGGTTACCGAGGTTTGGGGCGTCGGACGCATGTAATTTGGGGGCTATGATAGGAAATAGCGCAGATTTGATCAACCCAAGAAATTACAAGGGGCAAAAAACTTCGGAGGCCATGAAAGCCGCCGCATCCAGTGGCTCCGGCAGCTCCGGCGGTTCTTCTAGCAGTAGTTAAGGTGATATGAAAGGAGATTTCCATGGCAATAGAATCGGAGGATCTACCGAGTAATTTAATGGGATTTGTTACAGATCCTGTTTCGGGACATGTCATTATGAATGTCATAAAGGACATGAATATGGCCTATTCCAGGTCGGTTACCGGCACGCCGGGGGATGCTGTTGAATTTCTAAAAAACAACAGAACACCGAAAATTTTAATTATTGATGTCTCGAATTCGGAGTTGCCGCTGGCCGATTTGAATAAAATAAAGGAGTATAGCTCGCCCAATGTGAACATGATTGTCATTGGCAGTAGAAATGACGTGGGCTTGTTTCGGGATTTCATGACCGTGGGTATTTGCGACTATCTTGTAAAACCCATAACCACAGCCCTTTTGAAAAAAACGATTGAGGAGATCAATGCACCACGGAAACCTGGCGTGTATGAGAAAACCGGAAAGTTAATCCAGTTTATAGCTTCCGTCGGAGGGGCTGGATCCACTACCGCATCCACAAACATAGCGTGGATATTGGCAAATAGGCATTTTAAGCGCACCGTTGTGTTGGATTTGGATTTTTTATTTGGCAGCGCGAACCTGATGCTGGACATAAAGGCGGAAAATTCCTACCTGGATACCTTGGAATCTCCGGAAAAGATAGATGAATATTTCATCGAGACCAACATGAAAAAGCATGGAAAAAGATTGTATTACATAGGTGGACTGGCGGATTTGGTGCGTGGCGTTTCGGTTGATATGGAATCTTTTAGCGCATTTGTCGAGCTGGTGAAAAAACAATTCAATTATATATTGGTCGATTCTCCCCGCGACGTCGGTGGGGTTGCCCACGTGGCCATGAAAAAAACCGATATGTTGGTTATAATGGTCGAGATGAGCGTGGCTTCAGCCCAGAATACGGCGAGATTGCTGGAATTTTTCAACACAGATCAACCTGGTAAAAAAATCATAATAGTAGCCAATAAACTTGGATTGTCCAGCGGTGGAGCCATAGCCCGGGAATCTTTCGAGAAGGTTATTGATAGGAAAATAGACTATATGATGCCGCTGGATGAGGGCGTAGCCCTGGCGGCCGCGAACATAGGCCAGCCGCTGGTGCTTTCGGATAGTCCCTTGACGGAAACCCTGGAAAGCATAGCAGACGATATTCTGGGGAAAAAAGATACAGTCGCATTGCTGGCTGCAATATTGGAAAAAGAAAGAAGCTTTTTCGAAAAATTAAAAGAAAAAGTGTTCGATGTATTTAGAAAAAACAAGTGATGGGGTAAGAAATGGTAGCCGAAGCAGATTCTGGACAACATAAAGACGTTACTGAGGAATCCCCGCTGTTAACGGTGTTCAGGAAAGAAGCGCATGAAACCATGCTCAACAGGATTAACCTGGCTTCTGCTTTTAAATTAAGTCCCCAGGAGTTGCGCGTTGAAATAGAAAATTTCGTATTTGATTTTGCCCAGGAACGCAGAGCCCAGATTACCAAGAGAGAGCAAATCGCCATAGCCCGCGAATTGGTGGACGATATGATCGGTCTTGGCCCTTTGGAGCCTCTCCTGGAAGACGAAGGCATATCGGATATAGTCGTAAATGGGCCTTCACAGGTATATGTGGAAAAAAAAGGACTGATGCAGTTGGCCGCGGCGAGATTCCGCGATGATTCACATTTGCTGCAAATCGCCCAGAGAATTGCCCATAGAGTCGGAAGACGTGTGGATACATCGAGCCCACTGTGCGATGCAAGATTACCTGATGGGAGCCGCGTCAACATCGTGGTGCCGCCGATTGCGCTGGACGGCGCCTCCATCTCCATTCGTAAATTTTCCAAAAAAGCCATAACTCTTCATGGATTAGCGGTCCATGGCAGTCTAACCGAGGAAATGGTGCGTGTCCTCCAGATAGCTTCCACCTGCGGTCTGAACATTATTGTATCCGGAGGTACAGGTTCCGGAAAAACCACCCTGCTAAACGCCCTGTCCCAGCTCATAGATCCCCGCGAAAGGATAGTAACCTGCGAGGACGCCGCCGAATTGAAGCTCCAGCAGCCCCATGTGGTCCGATTGGAAAGCAGACCGCCAAACATCGAAGGAAAAGGTGAAATAACGATCCGAGATTTAGTTAAAAACGCACTGCGTATGAGACCTGATCGCATAGTGATCGGAGAGGTGCGCGGCGTGGAGTGCATCGACATGTTGCAAGCCATGAACACCGGGCACGATGGATCCATGTCGACGGTCCACGCCAACAAAGCCCGCGAGGCCTTCATTCGCTTGGAGAACATGGTGGCCATGTCAGGTTTCGATCTTCCAAGCGAGATTGTGAGGGCCCAGATCGCCGGCGCCGTCAATCTGATAGTGCAAACAGAGCGGTTACATGACGGTACCAGAAAAATTACGGAAATAGTGGAGGTCACCGGAATAACGGAAAGGGGAGATATAGGATATCAGCATCTATTTAAGTTCGTTCCGCTGGGCGAAGATGCCGATCACAAGGTTTTTGGAAAATTCGACGCCGGAACTGACAGGCCAGCTTTCCTGGAAAAAGCCATAATCTATGGGCTGGATAAAGAGTTGCTGGACATCATGAGAAAGGCGAAGGGAACCGTAGAAAGAGAAGAAAATGATTACTATTTCTAACACATTAATTCTGTTTGCTGTCGCTTTCGCCTGTGTTTTTATTTTATCTAAAATGATGATAAGGACAGAAAAAGAAGACGACTACAGTAAAAAACTGGCGAAAAAAATAGACGCCCTTTCCAAACAACAGGATATGCTGCTGGAAGCTGCAACGGAACGAGCGTCCACCTTCGTAAAGTTGGAAAATGAAGAATTCGGGGCAACCGAACTGGGATCGGACAATCTGGGCGATCGCATAAAATTAATAATGAAAAAAGCTGGCATAACCGATATGCCCATGAATATATTTATTATTTCCTGCTCCGTTGGTGGCATCGCTTTGTCGGGAATATTGATATATTTCGATTTTATCAACCCTTTTCTGGGAGCGGTGCTGGGCATGCCCATCGGCGCCTACTTGATATATAACCTTTTATCCGTGCAAGCTGCCCAGAAGAAAATGGCGTTTCTGGAACAGTTTCCAGATGCCATCGACATGATGATACGAGGTGTGAAGGCCGGTCTAAACGTTGCCCGCGTCATAAAATTAGTTAGCTTGGAAGCAAAAGATCCCATCGCCGGAGAATACCGCACCATCAGCCAAAAGCTAGATCTGGGCATAAAACCGGAGGAGGTGCTGGTGGACGCCGCAAATAGGATAGATATAGAGGAATTCAGATTTTTGGTGGTGGCGTTGGTTCTTCAGATAGAAAACGGCGGAGTTTTAGCTGAAATTTTGCATAATTTATCGGGATTGGTGAGAAAAAGACTGGAGCTGGGACTGAAGTTGCGAGCCATGTCGGCGGAAGCCAGGATGTCAGCCATAGTCATAAGCGCTCTGCCATTCGCATTTGCCGGCATTATGTCTGTTTTAAATCCAAGCCATTTAGCAGAATTTACGAAACCTGGAACCGGGCAAACATTGCTCAAAGTAGCGATTACTTTATTTTCCATGGGAACATTTTTTATGCTAAAGGCTACCCGCATAAAGGTATGAAGATATGTCAGAGAATTCAATAGATATGATCTGTTATTTTGTCGCAGTTTTTACGATGATATTGGCTATACCGTATTCAAAACAGTTGTTTTTCAGAGTGTTAAGTGATTACATCGTTTCCGCAAGGGTGAAAAGAGCTTCCTTCGGTGAAGCTAAAATTGAGGAGGTGGAAGATACAGAAAGCATAGGATTAAGCCAGAAGGGGCCGATGTTTAGTAACAGTTTCTTTAATCGCATAGGCAAGATAAACAATGGACAGATAGTTGAGGATATGCGAGAGTTGCTGCAGAAAGCTGGACTAAGGCAAATCGACGCGCTGGAACAATTCATGCGGCAAAAGGTTTTTGTTTGCGTATTGTCGGCGATTATCATATCCATTGTCTTCGTAATTTATGAGTTGCCCTTCCCCATATGGGTCAATATCCCGCTTTCCCTTGTCCTCGGGGTTATGTGTGGTCACAAACTCACGAACATGAGTCTTGAATCTTCCGCTAAAAAAAGGAGGGAAGCCATAGATAACGGTGTGCCTGACCTCATCGACCTGCTGGTTATTTGCTCAGAATCTGGATTGGATTTAAACAGATCGATCCGCCGCATTGCCCGGGAAATGAGAACGTCCAACTTTGTTTTGGCTGACGAACTCAGCTTGATATCCATCGAGCTGGAAATGATACCGGACCACAAAATGGTTTTTCAAAATTTTGAAAACAGAACAGATAGCCCCCAGATAAAAACTTTATCCAAAACCCTGAGCCAATCCATCGAATACGGTTCTTCGTTGGCCGTTACTCTCCGGGACTTGGCCGTTGAATCCCGTCAAAAAAGAATGCTGGAAGCCGAAGCAAGAGCGGCCCAGGCGCCAACATTGTTGACACTGCCGATGATGTTTTTCATTCTTCCATGCCTGTTCATTGTCATGCTGGGACCGGTTATAGTTGGAATGATGAGTCAATTCTCCGGTGGCAGCAGTTGATAGGGTTTTAGCGGTCCTGCGCTCCGTATGCTCCTATAAATTCCTCGAAATATCTTTGTTTGGAAAGAAGTCTAATTTTTGTGCTCATGCTCCCGGGATTGTCTGGCAAGTCGGCTGATATAATACTGCTGGCCGATGGAAAGTATGTTGCTGAAAGTCCAGTATATGACCAATCCAGAAGGCAGCTGCGCAAACATAAACGTAAACATAATTGGCAGCATAAGCATCATGCTGGCCTGGGCCGGATCCGCCGATTCGGGGCCCATTTTTTGCTGCAATAGCATCGAGAGCCCCATTAGCAGTGGCCAGATTCCTATCTGCAGAAACTCCGGCAAATTCAGCGGCAACAGCCCAAACAAATTGAAAATAGTCAACGGATCCGGCATTGACAGATCATGGATCCAACCGATAAAAGGAGCCTGACGCATCTCTATGGATATGTATAAAACTTTATACAAGGCAAACAATACGGGGGACTGCAGTAGAGAGGGGATGCATCCACCGATCGGATTTATGTTCTCCTTTTTATATAGTTCAGATATTTCCTGTCCCAGTCTACTTTTGTCGTCGGCATGTTTTTTCTGGAGCGCCTGGATTTTCGGTTGAATTTCCTTCATGCGATTCATTGATTTGTAGGCTTTATTGGCCAGAGGTAGCAGCAGCAGCTTTATGATCAGCGTGATTAACAGTATTCCGAGTCCCATGTTGCCAACCGCATCTTTGGCAAATGCCAGAGCATATAGCAGTGGCTTGGTCATGAAATAAAGATTGCCGAAGTCCAGGGCTAGATCGAAATGCTTTACGCCCAAGGTTTCCTCGTACATGTCCAGCGTTTTTATTTCCTTGGCTCCAAGGAATAGATGATTGGTTATGGAGATCTCCGACGACGGCGCCACCTGCAGCACGTCTCCCCTGCCTTTTACGTCATAACCTTTTTTATTATTGTCGGAAAAACGTCCATAGGACACATGGCAACTGGCATTTTGGCTTGGAATGAAGGCGACGAGCCAATATTTATCCGTAATGCCAAACCATCCGCCCTTGGTATCATGGGTTATTTCATTTTTTTTATCGATGTCATCGTAGCTGATTTCTTCCAGTCGACCACCGAGATATCCGATGGGGCCCTCGTAGAAGGTCCAGGCTCCGGTGGAATCTTTTGAAAATTCTCGATGTATCCTGAGCTGAGATTGGAGCTTTACCAGGCAATCACCGTAATTCTTAACGCGATCAATGATGTTTATGACAAAATTATTGTCTATGGAGATGTGTTTTTCAAATAATAGGCCCTTTTTATTGTCCCAGCTCAAAACAATGGGAGAATTTTCCGACAGTTCGTCGCCGCTGACTTTCCACACGCTGTTTTCGCTTGGCAGTGGAACGGATTTATCCTCCGAATACCAATCGCTGGTGACGTAGTAGGCATTTTTTTCATCGCCAAGAATTGATACCCTCTCCGGTTTCTGCAAAGTTTCGGCGTAGTTCTTCAGCAGGATGGTTTCCACTTTTACGCCCCTGGATGATATGACGCCGCCCATACTTTTAGTGTTTATGGTTATTTTGCGCACCGGTTCCTCCTCATCCTGCGGAATTGGTGGCGGTGGCGGTGGTGCCGGCGGCTGCACAGCCGAAAGAGTCGGGATTTCAATGGAGTTCGTCGTTGCCGCAATCGTCGGTGTATTCTGTGGAGGTATCTGGACCGGACGCCCAAAAAAATGCTGATGCACCAGCATTATTAACAGAGAAACTGCAAAAAATATTAATAGATTTCGCTTTTCTTCGTTTTTTTCTTCCATAGCGTTCTCCAAATGATTCGTTTTTGAATTGTAAATGAACATTTAAGAATTGCAATGCCGTTGGTTCCAGTGTATTAGACTAATATACAACTGCTATTTTCTATTGACTTTTGCTTTCATTTGGAATATCCGTGGTATGTGAAATTTTGGGGGTATTTATGTGGTTTCGTCGAGTAGTTATTGCGGTCGGGGCTATCATTTTTGTGGAGGCATCCCATGCGGGGTGTGGACGATCTGCCGTGGAAGCCGATGGAGGCAATCCAGTTTTCTCCATATCGCCTGCGCACTCCCCGGAAGACGATAACGGGACTGACGGAACATCCGCAGACGGCACAGCCACCGGCGCATTATTTACTAGGACGCTTTCCATTCTAAAACCAGATGCCGTCGCCGGCGGACATGTCAATGCGATTAATGCGAGATTTGAACGAAATGGGCTCCATGTGGTAGCCCAGAAGCGGCTGCGTCTCACTAAAGAGCAGGCCGAAAAATTTTATGAGATCCACCGCGGCAAGCCCTACTACGAAAGTCTGTGCGAATACATGTCTTCGGGGGATGTGGTGGTGCAGGTCTTGGCTGGCGTTAATGCCGTATCTAAAAATCGTGAACTAATGGGGGCAACCAATTCCGCCACCGCCAGACCAGGAACAATTCGCAGGGACTACGGCACGGATTCCCAGAGAAATGCCGTGCACGGATCTGATAGCGATAAAACCGCCGAGCAGGAGATAGCGCTGTTTTTCGGTGAATTGGAACTAATGACCGGGGCACATCCTGTATTTTGATTGCCCTTCGTCGCCCATCCGCTCCCTTTGGAGGGTAGAAATTTTCGCCTGACGCTTGCCTAGCCTGCGCAGGCGTTCCAGAGACAATAGACTTCTTTCGAAACAAAGATATTTCGAGGAATTTATAGGAGCATACGGAGCGCAGGACCGCAGTGTACATGTGGTACATGAGGATCCGAGCACCGAAGTGACGCAGAAATTACCGAAAGAGCGCATGTTTCGAAAGAAGTCTAATTAACCTTTTTTTTATATTTGCCAGGTATCCTTTCTTTGTCTATATTGGAGGGAATACAAATGCAAATGGTGCGATTGATATGGATTGTGTTTTTTCTCTCTAATACGCTGGTTGGTCAATCGCTGGATCGGTATCTGGCCGTGGCGAGGGCTGGGATGAAAATTTTCAATGTCAACGATAATAATAGAAAATCAAATTCAAATTCAAGAACAAGAAATGGAAGCAGAAGAGATGGATATCGCGAATCAGATAGCGGTAATCGCTATGCTAACAGTAAAAGCTATGCTGATAGTAAAAGCAGAAATACCAGGGGACATCCCAGTAAAATTAATGTTCCCCTGATATCCCGGAATCGACTATTTGAGGATGATCGCATAAAGGAAGCACGCATTAGCCCCTGGGGGGATCGATTGGTCTATCTGGCCAAAAATGAAGGTGGATATGTGGTGTATGTGTCCGAAATTGACAAGCCAGATTCGCCGGAGTGGGTGGTACGGGATAATTTTCACATAGAGGCTGTGGAATTTATAGACAACAACAATCTGGTTTACGTATTTCGTGATACTCACGGGAGCGCCCAATTGATGGCCCTTAATCTCAGGACAAAGGATCGGCAGCAGATTAACCTGAACATCAATGCCGATAACATAAGCATAATGAAAGGTGGCTGTCTGGCTGATTTTGTCGCCCTGGCGGAAATCGGTGGTAAATTCGCGACCTATAGAGTTAATGTCAATACCCTGTCCTGCAAGAAACTGAGGGATTATCCGACTCTGCCAGTAATGTTACTCGGCGGAAATTTGGAACCGCTGCTGAGTTATGATTTTTCCGGGGAAAATGGGGCGACTATCTTGGCCCAGGTTTCAGGTGATGATCGCCGGAAGGAGGAGGGATTGAAGCAGATTGATACAATCCAGGATATAAGAACACAGCGCGCCTTAGCCTTCCTGGATAATTCCGATTATTTTAAATTAATCTACGATAATGACCAGATAATTTTTTCCAGCCAAAATCTCAAAACCGGCGAAACCAAGGAGAGCGTCGTGATGAATTCTTCAGACATCCGCATAAGTGATTGTGATGTTAATCTTGAAGGAAGCGGGAAGCCGCTGTTTATTACCATCGATGAAAATGGGCGCAAAATTCATGTGCCGCTGTTCAAATCAGCTGTTGGACATTTGAATTTTCTGGATCAGAAATTTCCGAACTCGGATTGGCAGCGGGTGGATGCGTCCCAGGATGGCAGCACCTGGCTTATCCGGGTGACCAATCCCCTGAGGCCGGATCGCTATTTCGCCTATAATTGTGATGAGCACTCTCTGAATGAGGTGGCTGCCTCCAGTAAAAATATTGGGAATGCACAGCTGCAGAAGATGGAATGTTTTCGCATCCCCGAAACCCGGATGGCAGACAAGGACACTGATGGCAATCGGGACCAAGATAGAGGCCGGGACAGGGGGCGAGACGAGAAAACCTCTGGAGGCATTAGTGTAAAACTGATCAGGAGTCCCAATTATAATTCTCGCTCTCCCCTGATGGTGATAGTAGAGTCCGATGCGGGCAAGAGGTCAGAATGGGCATTTAATCCACATCTTCAATTGCTGGCCAATCGTGGGATTAATGTTCTGGTGGTGCACTGCAGCGCGCCTTTGGACTGTGCGCCCAAGGATGTTATCGATTATGAGGTGGATGATATTTTGGATGCGGTAAATTGGTGTATCAAACGAAAAATATGCTTTTCCGGCAATGTTAATCTCTATGCGAGGGGGGCGAATTGCGTGGCAGCGTTTATCGCTTTTCAGGAAAAACAGAATATTTTTTCCAGTTGCATACTCCAGGTGGAAGGTAGCCTGGGAAGGGACGGCATTCTGTCTCATAAAGATAATTCCCACGAATTATCCAATCCACTCATGATAATTGAGTCGTCAATTGGAGCGAAGGCCGAAGAAAAGAAGCTGAGTTCCCTGGCTAAAAATACTCCACTATCCTACATTACCTATGCACTTAACCTCGATAGTGTGGCAAATGCGGCACTGCAAGAAAAATTCCTGGAAATGATATTAGCAGGTGGCGGCATTCGCTTTGAAGTAATATCCCTCTCGGTGCTTAGGGGACATTTTCGATTTCTCTTGGATGCGAATAATGTTTTTGGCAACAATAATAGCCATAATAGCCATGGGCGCAGCAGTGGGCGGAATGACAGCGATGTTAATATCAGGCACAACGGCCGCGGAAGCAATAGAGTTTTTTAGAAACATTCGCTTTGGCACCATCGCAGCAAATCCCGCATGATGAAAAATCGAAAAAAAGTTTGTGGCCCGTGTGTCTTGCCGGAATGATCTCAATATGCGCCGAGTCAATACAACAAGACATTTTTCTATTGCTATTTTGAAATTTTATCCGTATATTATGGATAGTTTTTGTTGTTTTCCTGTTTTTGGTGATTAAATGCGATCTCGTCGGAAGCACGGGCGTTCGGTGAGGTCGTTTTGTATCCGAGACGAGAATACGTATGGTTTTTGATTTAAATATGAGGAGTATGAAATGAAAATAAAATTAGGTAAATGTTTAGCTATCGCAGCGCTGGTTTTGGCCAGTAGTGCAGTGTCATGTTTACATGCAATGTACAACGCTCAAGTGGAAGGGACGAGAAGGTCGGGAGAATCCAGCACAAAAATACACTTGAGGTGGATGGATGTGAAAACCTGGAAGACACACGCCGTTGTACTGAATTCTGATACAGGGATTGGGGATTTTAGAAGATACGTAGCTTATGTATGGGGGGTAGCCCCAGCTAAAGTAATACTTATCTTGGATGGGGAAAGACTAGTGGATGACAACTGGGTCCTTGGACAACGCACGAGGACAGACCCGATATTGATCCATGCATTGGATGAACCGGCCGTACCATATGACTGGTGATGGATAATCCGCCTGCTAATAAAAGGGTGAAATAAATATAGTCGCAGCTACAGCGCGATCTCGTCGGAAGCACGGGCGTCCGGCGAAGTTGTTTTGTATCCGATCCGGGAATTCGTATGGTTTTTGATTTAAATATAAGGAGTATGAAATGAAAATAAAATTAGGTAAATGTTTAGCTATGGCAGCGCTGGTTTTGGCATGTAGTGCAGTGTCATGTTTACATGCAATGGAAAGTAGCCAGGAGAAAGGAAAGGAAAGTGCGCGCGAATGCATGAACGAGGCCGAGAAGATACGCTTTTTATGGTGTAATAAGCATACCAACACGGCATATGCTATTAACGTGTATCCTGATACGAGTATGCGTGCCTTGAAGGAAATAATAGCTGAGGATATGGGGGTGAAGGGAGCTGACGATATAACATGTGTCTACGGTGGGGAACTAGCGGACCCTGGGAAGAAAGTGGGTGACTACATTCCGGTGTTTCCGTGGGACATGCCCAAGGTAAGTCTTAAACAGACGGGGCCGGTGGGGAAGAAAAATATGTACTTTGAGTGGGAGGATTGGGCGAAGAATAAGATATATGCCCTTCTCATGGATTCTGCTACAAGTATGGATGAGGTGAAAGCTCTAATAGCTGAGCGATTGTGTGTGGACACGGCTGCCGTAATCCTTTTCTATGGCTGCGAAAAACCGAAGACTGGTGAAGTGCTGGGAAGTTACTTGAAAGGGGAACAGGGCGGAGTGATCAAGGTGCTGCTTGATAAGTCGGGGAAACACTGAAAGTGTTGGAAAATCCGCTTGTATCCGAGACGAGAATTCGCATGGTTTTTGATTTAAATATAAGGAGTATGAAATGGAACGAAAATTAGGTAAATGTTTAGCTATCGCAACGCTGGTTTTGGCCGGTAGTGCAGTGTCATGTTTACATGCAATGGACGGAAGAGACACGGCAGAAAACGCATGTAAGTGGGGAAAAGGACACGGCAGCGAAAAGACATGCTACATGTGGTATAATGAGAATCTCGATAGAGGATATATTACTTGCGTAAATCGTAATACCGCTATGGATGTAATGCACGCATTGATAGCTGAGCGTATGGAAGCGGAGCCGTATGAGGTAACCCTTCTCTGCCACGAGCGTGCCCCGAAAAATGGTGAGACGGTGGGAGAATACGCGGGGGATCCCCAAAGCGATCTGCTCCGGGCGACGCTTAGGATAACCGAACGGGGGACACTGGTGGACACAATATACTTTTGGTGGAGTATTATGGGTAGCAAGGTGGATCATGCTCTTCGAATGGATAAAAATACACCTATGAGCGGGGTGGCGGAAATAATAGCTGAACGAGCGGATACGACCGCCGATAGATTAACACTTTCCTTTGACGGACGTACACCGTACGATGAAATGACGCTGGGCGAATTCCTGGAATGGAACGCAAAGGGGGCAGTGATCGACGTAGAGATCGAGGAGCAGGGGGAAGACTAGGAGAGTCGAAAAATCCGCCTTGTGACAAAAGGCGGCAGGAAAAAGGATAGTTTGTGATTTAGTACGATCTCGTCGGAAGCCAGGGCGTCCGGAGAAGTCGTTTTGTATCCGAGGCGGGAATTCGCATGGTTTTTGATTTCAAGATGAGGAGTATGAAATAGACTTCTTTCCACACAAAGATATTTCGAGGAATTTATAGGAGCATACGGAGCGCAGGACCGCAGTGTACATGTGGTACATGAGGATCCGAGCACCGAAGCGACGCAGAAATTACCGAAAGAGCACATGTTTCGAAAGAAGTCTATTGTGTGGTGGATTCTGACGACGAATGCCGCATGCTATCTGATATTGGGTGGTTTGTCGTTTCGCATGTTGCCGCACGCCATTACATTCGGACTTCCATTGATCGTACATATGTGCATGAAGGGAAATATCTCGAAATCACCCAGCAGAATTATGCGCATAGTGGCGGCGTTTTTCATGACCATGGGGGTTGTCTATATCACCATGTATATGGATGCTATAAGAAAGAATGTGGAAAAGCATAATGCATCCGATGACACCTACGAAACACAGGAATTGTTTGGGATGCTAGATGCCATTAGTGATACTCCGGTTGTAATTATGGCCGGCTGCAACGAAGGGCCGGAACTTCTTTATCGTACCAAGCACAGCGTTGTGTCTGCCCCCTATCATCGACAGAAAGAGGGCATAATATCCAGCCACCAGGCACTGCAGGAAAAATTTGACGAAGATAAGGTGAAAAAAATACTAGCTGCCACCAATTCGCGCTATATTTTCATTAGAAAATCCACAAAAAAGCCACAATCTGCTGACTCTCTGGAGGATATGGTCAATGGTGGGCGTATTTTGCCTCCCTGGCTTGATGTTGTAAAAATTCCCGCCAGGTTTCATGATGTGGTGCTGTTGAAGGTGAATATGCCATAAGTTTTTTTGCGTTTTAGAGCCGCAGCGCTGCGACCTGTCCCAGGATAGAGCGCTTTGATCCTGGGGAATAGTTTGATCGGGGTAATAAATGGTTAAAGTTTTTTTCTAGAAAATACTAAGTCTAGATGATATAGTCGATCCCTGTAGCGGTAGCGGTCGCTGCGTAATTTGTCAAGTGAAAAATAAAACTCATAAAGTGGGAGTATCGCATCATGAAAGTTTCCGAAACCACCATTCATACAAATGATTTGTCGGCACCTGTATTCGTCATAAAGAGGGATGGAGCGAAAGTAAAATTTGATGCGGAAAAAATTGTAAATGCCATAGCAAAAGCCGGCATGGAGACCGGCGAATTTACGGAGGAGGAAGCCCGACATATAACTTTTAAGGTGCTAAAAATCCTAAAACACAAGGTGGACAACAGCATTCCCGGCATCGAGCAGATTCAGGATATAGTGGAACAGGCGCTCATAAGTGAAAATTATTTTAATACAGCCAGAGCCTATATCATATATCGGGAAAAACATAGCGAACTACGCCGCAACAAACAAAATTTCGTAGATGTGGTGACTTCCATAAACGAATATCTGGATAGGCTGGACTGGCGCGTTCAAGCCAACGCGAATCAAGGGTATTCGCTGGGCGGAATGATACTAAATATATCTGGCAAAATGGTGGCCAATTATTGGCTCAACAAGGTGTATCCAAAATTAATTTCGGAGGCGCACCGGGAAGGAGATTTCCACATCCACGATCTGGATATGCTGTCCGGCTATTGTGCTGGTTGGTCTCTGCGTACCCTACTGAACGAAGGATTTAATGGAATTTTGGGTCGGGCCGAGGCCAATGCTCCGAAGCATTTGTCCAGCGCCGTGGGGCAGATGGTAAACTTTCTTGGAACTCTGCAGAATGAATGGGCCGGCGCCCAGGCCTTCAGTTCCTTCGATACATATTTGGCTCCGTTTGTGAGGGTGGACAACCTTTCGTACGTTGAAGTAAAACAGTGTATTCAGGAATTCATTTACAATCTCAATGTTCCGTCCCGCTGGGGAACCCAGACGCCATTCACAAATCTGACTTTCGATTGGGTATGTCCGGACGATCTTAGGGATGTTGTGCCGTTGGTGGGCGGTAAGGAGGTAAATTTCGTCTACGGAGATTTGCAAAAGGAGATGGATTTAATAAATCGCATCTACATCGAGGTAATGACCGAAGGCGATGCCAAGGGGCGGGTATTTACATTTCCCATACCGACCTACAACATAACCAAGGATTTTACCTGGGACAGCGTCAATGCCAGTCTATTATTCGAGATGACCGCTAAATATGGATTACCGTATTTCCAAAATTTTGTGAACTCCGATCTGCAGCCAGCCATGGTGAGGTCCATGTGTTGCCGACTGCGGCTGGACGTTCGGGAGCTGCTGAAACGCGGCAACAGTCTATTTGGCTCCGCCGAACAGACCGGATCCATCGGCGTGGTGACATTAAATTGCGCCCGGCTTGGCTACCAGTACAAATGGAACGAACAGGGATTACTGCAACGGGCAACGGAGCTGATGGAACACGCGCAGCAGAGTCTCGAAATAAAGCGCAAGGTTATCCAATCGTTCCTGGATGGCGGTCTTTATCCATACACCAAAAGATATTTGGGCACCTATAAAAATCACTTCTCCACCATTGGTGTAAACGGTATAAACGAAATGATCAGGAATTTTACGGACGATAAGCACAACATAGCAACTCCCTATGGTCACGAAATGGCCATGAGATTTTTGGATAGGGTCCGGGAATCATTGGTTCAATTCCAGACTGAGACCGGTCATATGTACAATCTCGAAGCAACGCCAGCCGAAGGTACAACCTATCGTTTTGCCAAGGAGGATCTTCTGCGTTATCCGGATATAATCCACGCCGGCACCAGAGAAAATCCCTATTACACCAATTCCAGTCAATTGCCGGTGGATTTTACGGATGATGCCTTTAAGGCGCTGACGCTGCAGGATGAACTACAGAGGAAATACACCGGCGGCACAGTGCTCCACCTGTACATGAACGAAAGGATCTCCGGTGCCAATGTCTGCGGAAAGTTGGTGAAAAAGGTGGTGGAAAATTTCAGGCTTCCATATTTTACCATTACGCCCACGTTTTCCATATGCCCGAAGCACCAGTATATTCCGGGTGAACACGAGTTCTGTCCAAAATGTGATGCGGAGTTGCGGGATAGGAAACTGGCTGAAATGAAATTGGCCGATGTCGGCTAGGGGCGAGTAGACATGGTCACTGCTTTGGAAGCTAGTATCACAAAGTTGTGGAATGATGGGGCCGGTGATTTTTCCTGCGTCTCGGAGGCGATGGCCCAGCTGGATTCTGGAAAATTGCGGGTTGCCGAAAAAAATGATGGCCGATGGATCGTCCACGATTACCTAAAAAAAGCCATTCTTTTGTTCTTTAGATATACTAAAGCTGAAATTATGGATGGTGTCGGTTGCAAATACTTCGATAAAATCCCGCTGAAGACCAAGGACTGGTCTGCAGAGCAATTTTCTCTGGCGGGTTTTCGCCTGGTTCCCGGGGCGGTGGTGCGCTACTCGGCGCACATAGGAAAATCTGCCATAGTCATGCAAAGTTTCGTCAATGTCGGCGCTTTTGTGGATGAAGGCAGCATGATCGATACGAATGTCCTGGTTGGCAGCTGCGCTCAGGTTGGAAAACGTTGTCATATTTCTGATGGAGTGACGCTGGGTGGAGTACTGGAACCACTCCAGAGTCTTCCAGTTATAGTCGAAGATAATTGCTTCATCGGCGTGAAAAGTTCGCTGACAGAAGGCGTCGTCGTGGGTACCGGAGCGGTGCTGGCGGCAGGAACGCACATAACATCATCCACAAGAATTATTGACCGGAGCAGCGGCGCCGTTTCCAATGGACAGATTCCACCATATTCTGTTGTGGTGCCGGGGACCTATTCGACAGGCGACACTCTTGCCATAAACTGTGCCATAATCGTAAAATACGTTACGGAACAAACAAGAGAAAAGACAGCCATAAATGAATTGCTGAGGTTGTGACATGGACGTGATTTCACTCTGTTCAGCACTAATAAAGTGCAAAAGCATTACTCCGGCCGACGATGGCGCTCAGGGGCTTATTGCCCAATTTCTTGCGGCTGCCGGATTCGAGATTACCGAATTAACTTTCCGATCGCCGGACGGTGCCAACGAAATAAAAAATCTATTTGCCCAATACGGAGCATCCGGCGGCAAAAGTTTGGGATTTTTGGGCCACTCGGATGTGGTTCCTGCCGGAGAAAGCTGGGAATCTGATCCATTTTCCCCGCTCCAAAAGGATGGATATCTGGTTGGACGTGGGGTTAGCGATATGAAGGGGGGAATCGCCGCATTCTGTTGTGCTGCGGCCCAGTTCGTTCGGGAAAAATTCGATGGTTCCATCTGTTTTCTCATTACCGGCGACGAGGAAGTCGGTTCCCGTGAAGGTGCTCAGTCCCTACTGAAGTGGTGCAGCGATGCTGGACGGCTTCCGCGGGATTTTATCATCGGAGAACCAGCTTCCCACAGTAAGCTCGGTGACAACGTGTACCTGGGGCATCGTGGGTCCCTAAATGTTGTTGTAGAATCTATCGGATTACAGGGACATTCCGCCTATCCGGCCAATTTTAAGAATTCTCTTGCGGCGGTGTGTCAATATGTTGCACATATGTTGAATTATCAATGGAAATATGAAGATCTGCGCTTTCCATGTACCCATTTGGAGCCAACGTTGCTATTCACAAACAATTATGCCACCAATGTGGTTCCGGATAGGACATCGGCCAATCTGAACATAAGATTTGGCGCCGACTATAGCAGTAGGACAATAGAAGAAGTTATGACGACAGAAGCCAGAGGCTATGGCCTGACTCTGGATTTTCACCGCAGCGGTGAGCCTTTTTACTGCGATCCGAAAGAATTAAAGGGCATTTTTGCTGCCTGCATTAAAGATGTGGTGAAGGTAACTCCTAAATTTTCAGCAGCAGGTGGGACTTCCGATGGGCGATTTATTCCAAGCACCTGCAATATCATAGAATTCGGTCTGTTGGATGATTGCCTCCACCAAAAGAATGAAAAAGCAAAGCTCGACGATATACGCAATCTTGAAAAAATATACCTGGAATTTTTGAAAAGATATTAGACTTCTTTCGAAACAAAGATATTTCGAGGAATTTATAGGAGCATACGGAGCGCAGGACCGCAGTGTACATGTGGTACATGAGGATCCGAGCACCGAAGCGACGCAGAAATTAC
>JAIRZD010000028.1 GCA_031267415.1 Holosporaceae bacterium | reverse complement strand
GGTAATTTCTGCGTCGCTTCGGTGCTCGGATCCTCATGTACCACATGTACACTGCGGTCCTGCGCTCCGTATGCTCCTATAAATTCCTCGAAATATCTTTGTTTCGAAAGAAGTCTAATCGGTCGCTTGTGTTTTAAGTTTGAATTGCATTTGGAAACACAATATAATCGCTCTCGATCGTTTAGCATTTGGGAATTATAATGAACATAAGATTGCCTTTTGACCGTGACGCCTGGAGATTTGTGGGATGTTTTTCCGTCGCCGCCATTATACTAGGTCATGTGAGCTCCAATCTGGGCTGGGGAGGTTTCATAGCCACCGTCTGCTGTCTTTTGTTTTTTCGTGATCCGGAGCGGGTGCCTCCATCAAAGGGGGGGATCATCGTCAGCCCTGCCAACGGACGGATATTAAAAATCACCGAGGGAGAGGCTCCGCACGAACTGGGGCTACAGGGGCACTGGAAAAAAGTTAGCATTTTTATGAGCGTTTGCGATGTTCATGTCAACCGGGCGCCAGTATCTGGTGTTGTGGAAAAGATTGTCTATACGCCTGGGAAATTCTTCAATGCTGACTTCGATAAAGCAAGCGAAGATAACGAACGACGGGCCACATATATGAAAACAGCCGACGGCACGGAGGTAGTCTTTGTCCAAATTGCCGGTCTATTGGCTCGGAGAATCCGCTGCGACGTGGCCGAAGGTCAATCGCTGGAAATGGGCGATCGGGTTGGCATCATAAGATTTGGTAGCCGCGTTGATGTGTATTTCCCGAAAACCGCAGAAATTTTAATAGAGGAGGGGCAGCAGGCCATTGCCGGCGAAACAATTCTAGCTGGCCTAAGGGCGAAATCACAAAAGGGCAGATGAATCTAAAATTGTCGTTGTTGTCGCGGCAAAAGGAGTAGTGATGGACGGATTTGGAAATGAATTTTTTCGCAGCAAAAGGAAAGGCCGATTCTTAACCAGCGAATCGATGCCGAATGGTAAGTCGAAAGTTCCCGAATCCAGAAAGAAGGGAACAGGCCGAGCCCAGCGGGTTCCTCCGCAACTGCCGTTGGCGAAACTGTTGCCGACCATCATAACGATCTTTTCCCTTTGTTTTGGCATGACATCGGTGCGGTTTGCAATGTCCAATAAATGGGAATTGGCGGTGCTGTGCGTGTTCATATCCGCGCTGCTGGATGCCTTCGATGGTAGGGTGGCCCGTCTACTGGGGCAATCATCTCAATTTGGAGCTGAATTGGACTCTCTGTCGGATTTAGTATGTTTTGGACTGGCGCCATCTCTGCTGCTTTTTTTCTTCGTAAAAGCCACCCCGACCATGGGAAATATGGAAAATGCCAGCTGGTGTGTGGGCATGTTTTTTACCGTTTGCTGTGCAGTGCGATTAGCCAGGTTTAATGCTTTGCAAATTTTAAATGCACCCAAGGCAGAGTGGCAAAAGAAGTATTTTACCGGAGTTCCGGCTCCGGCTGGCGCTGTCATTGCTCTTTTCCCGTTTATTCTATTTTTTTCCACCGGCAATATCAATTTTATGGATTGCGGATTCATATTCTTCTGCATGATAGGTTCCGGCGTACTTATGATTAGTACACTAAAAAGCTTTTCCTCGAAAATGATAGAATTAAAAAATGGGATGACCTCTACTGGACTGCTGATCATTACCCTTGTGATGGGGTGTTTGTTAGCGGAATTATGGCTAACCCTGGCGGTGCTGATCTTTGCTTATCTGGCTGCCATTCCCTACGGTATTTATCAGTATGCAAAAACCGAAAAAGAAATGAAATCGCGCGATGTTTCCCAGCAAGTTCGTTAAAGATGAAAAGATGCATTTTTACAATTCTGTTGTTATGTATAATTAGCCTAGCTTTTTCAAAAAATTACCGAAAATCGAACCATGTTAACGATGAATTACAGGCAGTCGTTTCCCAGATGGATTTTAGCGATCTCGATGCCGAAAAAATGCTCTACATAGACGTTGGCATAGACTATCTTCCCTATGAGCTGGTGGAATTGTTCGAAACCGCCACAGGGATAAGCGTTGTTACGGATATTTTTGATTCCAATGAAATACTGGAAGCTAAACTTTTGGCCGGTGGCGCCCGCTACGATTTGGTTTTCCCCACTGCATGGCCGCATTTTTCTAGGCAATTAAAATCCGGTATCTATCAGAAAATCAACGTAAAAAAAATAGATTATTCCATATTTGAGCCGAGTATTGTGCAGAAAATGTCGGATAACGGTGGTTGCGATGTCTATGGGCTTCCCTATCAATTTGGGATTTCCGGCATAGGATTAAACAAAGATATGGTGGACAATTTAGTCCAGCTGGACTCCAAAGATACTCTTGCGCTGATATTTGATCCGCCACTTGCAGAAAAACTAAGCAAATATAGAATTTCGATCTACGAATCTCCCCACGAATTATTTCCGGCTGTCCTTGCCTATTTAGGGTTGGATCCGGAAACGGAAAGGGAGGAAGACATCATCGCGGCCGCGGAGCATCTGAAGAAAATCAGGCGCTATATCGCTAAATTTACCTCCTACGGATTCGAAGATCTGGCTTCCGGAAATTCCTGTGCTACCCTGGGAACATCCGGCGACATAATGAAAGTAATGCGGGGAAACGCTCGTCGTGTCGAATTTTTTCTGCCAAAAGAGGGGGCTTCGCTGTGGGTGGACGTAATTGCTATTCCACTGGGAGCCAGGCATCTGAAAAATGCCTACGCCTTCATAAAATTTTTGTTGCATCCCCAGATTATAGCCTATATTACGAACAAAACTTATCGGGCCAATGCCGTGGTGGCGGCTGACAAATTTGTGGACAGCGACCTGGTAAACAACGTATATGTATATCCTGATGCTGAAATGCAAAAAAAATGCTATATAGAAAAATCTCTACCCCCAAGAATTGAATACCTAAAAACAAGATTGTTGACGAAAATAAAATCCATGGATAGCGATGAAGAAGGCTGATTTTAAATTTATCATTGTTCTGCTGGTTGATGTCGGCTGCAGTTCCTGTAAAACTCCTCCGCTGCCGGATTTGGACGCGCCGTCCTTTTCCCATGAGGAAATCATGAATTCCATGGAAAAGCTAAAGATGAAACGGGACTCTATCCGCAGGGAAAACGCCGCATCCACATCTGCCGCATCTGCCGCATCTGCCACATCTGCTGCCTAATTTGAGGCAGAAATCGACGGAATTAGCTGTTTGAGGGCGCGTATTTCTGATGCTTTTGCTTTACCCCATTGCCCCGGAGCTAGGGATTCCAATTGAAATGGCCCGTAGCTGGTTCGAATAAGGCGATTTACCTGGCAACCAAAGTGGGCCATTACCTTTCGAACTTCACGATTTTTCCCTTCCGCTAGGCTTACGGTTATCCACCCATTGCTGGATCTGGAACTGCCGTATTCGCCTAGGACATCGATGGGACCATAGGCGATGGAGTCGATGACAACGCCGCGTTTTAATGCTTGAATTGCATCGGGCCCCAATTTTCCAAAAATCCTTGTCCTATATACCCGGGTTAATCCACTGGATGGCAGTTCTATTTTTCTGGCTACCAGGCCGCTATTGGTGAACAGCAGCAATCCTTCTGAATTGTAGTCCAGGCGACCGATGGCCAAAACTCTTCCGACATTTGGCCCACTTGGCCCACTTGGCCCACTTGGCTCAAATAGATCAAAGACCGTGGCCCGGCCCTGGGGATCCCTGCGGGAAGTGATCACGCTGCGCGGTTTGTGGAACTTCCAGAGAATAATTTCACCGGCGCGATCGAAAAGTTTTTTCCCATCGATGCAAACCACATCCTCCGGGGTTACGAAAAATACCGGCGTTGTGACGATGGTTCCATTCACCGAAACGCGACCTTCCTCTATCAGGCTTTCGGCTCCTCGGCGGGAGGCGGCTCCACCTTCGGCAATGCGTTTTGCTAATCTAATGCCTTCATTCGGACAGGGGGTGGTGGGAATATCTCTTCTCATTAGACTTGCTAATGGCGGCCCAGAATGGCGCAGGAAGACTGATAAAACTCCTCAACAAAATCGTTTTTACAGTTTTTCATGTCGTTGGCATGCCCCGTCCATACCACCCTTCCTTTATTTAGCATGGATACTCTGTCCGACAGGAATTCAGCCACTTTCAGATCATGCGTTATGGTAACGGAGGTAATGCCCAGTTTTTTTACCGTGTCTTTCAGAAGATTGCAGATGACACCGCCGGTGACCGGATCCAGTCCGGAAGTCGGTTCATCGAACAGCAACACATCCGGTTTCAGGGCTATGGCCCTGGCCAGGGCCGCCCTTTTCTGCATGCCTCCGGAAATCTCGGCCGGATACAGATTGAATACACGCTCCTCCAATCCGACCGAAAGTAATTTTTCGCAGGCGATGGATTTTAGCTGTCCTGGAGAGATGTTTCTCAGTTGCCGAATGCCAAATTCCACGTTTTCCAGGATGGTCATGGAATCAAACAGAGCGTTCCCCTGGAATAATATGCTGAATTTTTTTAAATAATCGTTGCGCTGTGATTTGTTGCGGGCGCTCATGCCATCCACCAGGATGTCGCCGGAATCTATCTCAAAAATACCCAGCAAACATTTCAGCAGGACCGACTTTCCGCATCCAGACATGCCAACCACGATATGGGTTTCACCATGCTCTATCTCCAGGGATACGCCATTCAGCACATCCAGCCTGTCGAACGATTTCCGAACATTTTCGAAGATAATTTTGCTCATGTTCCAAAAAACAACGCAGTTAGCAAATAGTTAAAAACCAGCACTCCTATGCAGGAGGAAACCACAGAACTGGTGGTAGCCCGTCCCACTCCCCGCGCGCCGAGATCGCTGGAAAAGCCGTGATAGCAGCCGAAGGTGGTGATGCAGAACCCAAATGCCGAAGCCTTCACGAGTCCGGAGATCACATCTATGGCCTGCAGGCTTTGCACCGTCTGCAGCAAATAGGTCCCGGAGGAAAAATTAAGAACCGTAATGGATACAAGGAACCCTCCCATCACGCCTATGATGTCGGCTATCAGCACCAGAAACGGCAGCATGATCACTCCGGCAATTATTCGGGGAACCACGAGAAATTTCAATGGATCGACCAGCAAAGTTCCCAGGGCATCTATCTGCTCCGAAACCTTCATGGAACCTATCTCGGCAGCTATGGAAGAACCAAGACGTCCTGCCACCATTAATCCTGCAAAAACTGGCCCTAGTTCCCGGGTGATGCCAATCACCACAACGGAAGCCACTGCTCCCTCGGCATTAAATCGAGCAAATCCGACGTGCATTTGGAGCGCCAACACCATACCGGCGAAAAGCGCAGTCAGACCAACGATCGGCAGCGAGTAAAATCCGACTGCCAATAACTGTTTTAATATCTCTCCCGGGAAGAAGGGAGGGAAAAAACAACTAACAACACCGCGGGCTGCAAATATGGAAATCCTTCCCATCTCCCGCAGTGAAGCAAGCGTATACTCTCCAAGCGTTGCAACAGACCTAATCATACACTGCCCCCAGCTGGCACTCTACGCCGGTTCAACGGCAGAATCAACAAATTTAGAGTTGGTCCGAATGATTGGCTTGCATAAAAAACATAAAAAAATGGAATTTTAGTGATTATATTTACAATCTAGTAATATAAGACTGCTACTATTCGCGATTGGAAGCATATTTTGGAAACGCGATGTTGAAAAAGATAAAAGATACCCTGAAAGCGACAGCGTTGCTATGCCTGTGCATATTTTTCCCCCTGTGGGTTGGAGCGAAGTTTATTCAAATGTCGCTCAGGGCCGATGCTGTTAGTACCGTTGAATCCTTTATGCATGACGAGGGGATTGGTCTCTCGAAATACATGGGGCTGCAGCTTGAAAATTCCAGAAGTTACGTGGATTTTCTGATGTCAGGCATCGAGGATAATTCCCTAAAGGACGCGGCGACGGCGCACGACGCTCTCGTGAATCTACAAAAAGTACATAACGATATCATGACCGTGGTGATCTATAATAGTCAGGGAAAATATTTTTCCAGCTCCAACGGAGAATTATCGGATGATCTTAATCTGAAACATGGCAGCATCAAGGATATTGGTGACAAATGCCTGTTTTTCATCACCCAGCATGAAGATTCCGGCGAAGTGATCGCAAAATTCATATGCCTGAAGCAAAATGTTGGGGGCAAAAAAGAAAAAGGCAACTTCTATTTTGAATTCGTGATGAAGTGGGATCAGTACGAGAAGTACATGAAAAATCTGGAAATAGGATCATTTCCACGGATGCTGTATGTACTATCGCCGGATTGTCGTCGCTATATTTCGTTGAATTCGCTGCCCACCGGTATTAAATCCAACAAAACTATTGTGGCGCTGGGATTACATCTAGCGAGCAAGGTAAATTCCATGGTCGATGGTATTTCGGAAGTTCCAATTGACGATAAATACTTCCGTGTATTCAAGGAAAAAGTCCACATCGCCGATAACCTGGAAGGGACTGACCTCTATGTGACCATTGCCACCGATGACACGGCTATTGATATGGTCACGGCCAACGTGATGGAAGAAGTATCTTTTGTGATAATAATCCTCATAGCCTGTTGGTTAATCCTCTGCACTGTCCTATCAAGGTTTTATAGCGCTACCAGGGATCAGCTGGAGATATCCACCACCATTGCTGACTCCACCCCCCTGGCCATCGTTATTTTCCGCGTGTCCGACGGTAGCATAAAGCAAATTAACCTCTCGGCCATGACCCTGATTCGGGTATCCAAGGAGGATATTGCTAAGATAAATATGTGGGATATTTTCATCTCCGAAGGGGATAAAAGCTACGTGTCCAATGCTGTATCCTCCAACATAAATGTTTTGAATTATGAAGTGCTGCTCCAGAGCTTTGGTGGCGCGAACCTGTGGTCCATATGTTCGGCCAGCCCGGTGGAAATAGAAGAACAAAAATATCTGGTGTTGGCCATACTGGACATTAATCGCCGCAAGGAAATCGAAAGAAAACTGGCCAATAACGCCGAGCTCCTGGAAAAACAAGTCAAGGAGAGAACCGCCGACATAGAGGACAAAGCCAAAGAATTGGAGGAATCTAACAAAAAGTTAGACCTTGCCAAAGCGGCAGCCGATGAGGCCAACACCGCCAAAAGTAAATTCCTGACCAACATGAGCAACGAGCTGAAAACTCCAATCAATGCCATCGTCGGCTACAGCGAGATTCTAAAAGAGGAGGCTCTGGATAGAAAAGATACCGTTTCTGCCGACGACCTGCGCAAAATCATCGGCTCCGCGAAGCACCTGCTGTCGCTAATAGATGAAATTCTCGATCTGTCGAACATCGAAGCCGGCAAAACTCAAATGTACTTCGAGAATATAGACATTGTGGATATGATAAGGGACGTAGAAGGGGTTACCATGCCGCTCATAGCGGACAACGATAACTCGCTGTTTTTGGAATATCCAAAAGATATCGGTGGCATGTATACGGACTCCACAAAACTACGCCAATGCCTACTGAATTTGCTCAGTAACGCAGCTAAGTTCACAGAATTTGGTCGCATAACGCTGCGGGCCGCTCCAATCGTGAAGGATGAAGTGGATTTCATAGAATTCTCGGTGGTGGATACGGGCGTAGGTATCTCTCCGGATAAAATCGACAAAATCTTCACCGGACTTCAGGATGGCAGCGGCAAAAGCGCCGGCCTGGGCCTGTCACTTACCAAAAGATACACAGAATTTTTTGGTGGAACAATATCCGTCGATAGCACAGAGGGCATAGGATCCAAGTTCAGTATACGCATTCCAAGAATTGCTAAAGTTGTGTCCAATGAATTCATAGAAGTGAAAAACGAGCGAATAAAGGAAGAAAGTGAAAATAGCGACGACGAATCCACTGCTATTCCCGACGACGGCAGCAAATCCTGGCTCTAGTTGGCTAATTCGCTGGAATGACGACGATGCGCTGGCGGTCTTTTGTTTTCTATTGGCCGACTTAATGCGCAAAAAAACAACGAATAATTAAGATAAATCTGCGATAAATTTTATGCGAATGGCGGATGTCGCAATATAGGCGTATTTCTGCTGTATTTTTTTGTTGACATGATGGGTGGTATTGGCGATACTAGCGACTGTTGTTTTTGCCTTTATTTGCGATGGGGGTTTTTGGATATGTCGAAACTTATTTATTCTTTCTTCACCCGTAATCTGGGATCTTTGCTTCTTTTTGGCGTCATTTCGTCATTGCCGATTGAGGGAATGATGGATAATAGCTCGGGGCTACTTGTCGATCCGTATGTAACGCCGCAATCCTTGCTGGGTGAGGAAATGCAGTACTACGATAGCTCGAGCCCATATGAGGGGCCGTATGTAACGCAATCCTTACCCGGAGACTTGGCGCTCAATCTCTTAGTCGGAACCTCCTGTGGGAAAGCTAATATGGATTTTAGCGGGAAGGTGAAAAAGGCGCATAAGTACCTGACCTCGGTGTTGCTGATGAGTTCTGACGAAGGAAAAGGAATAGGGCTGAACGAGACTTTTGAGAAATTGATCAAGTTTGGTGGGAATGGAGTGATGAGGTTGAGGGAAAGGGACATAATTTTCCTGGCGATGCATTTTTCGCCACCGGATGTGTATTTAGCCAAGGATCCTAGAATAGATGCGTTGACCTTCGTGGTTAGGGACTCGAGCCGCGTGAAGCGGCTACTACCAGAGGACTATAGCATATGGGAATATGATGCTGCCCTGGGTAATCGACGCTGGTTTTGGCTTCCCAGCCTCAAGTTGCTTACAAATGGGCGCTGGACGCTCTGCCTCATAGAATATTCCGGAATAACCACCGCCTTCACCGAGACCATCCGCATGGTTCTAGACGGAATATATGATGGAACGACTTTGAAGATGATTCTAAATGGAGATAAATCCGGCGCCTGTTCTCGTACACTGAAGAAAACTGGTTGGCAGAACCTGGTGTGGTACAAGAAAGAGGGTACCGGGAGGCCGCTGCGAGTTGTGACATCCGGCGAGTTTTTGAACCAACTTTTAGAGTATCTTGGAAAGGGCAGGTCGCTCTTTTTGTACGATGAGGATATCTCGGATCTAAGATACGCTCTATCGGACGCGAAAAGAGCTGGGAAGGGAAGAGATAAGCGGCGCATTATTGAGGATCTGGTGCGCCAGGCTGTGACCGCTACGAAGGTGCTTGAGTTAGGCGCTAAGGTGTACGGTTTAGACGATAAGGAAGGCGGGGAGCCTAGCACGCAGCCATCGTCTTCGTCGTCTTCGTCATCATCGTCATCATCATCGTCATCATCTTCGTCATCGTCATCTTCGTCATCGTCATCGTCATCGTCATCGTCTTCAGACTCGGAGGCTGACTCATCGACGGTTCTGGAAGTGCTTCCGGGTGTTATAGATGATCAGATCTAGAGTAACGCGCCCATGGTTTAGGAGCTCCGGGGGCGCCACGTTCCTTCGGGGCTCGCATTGACAGGGAAAGCTTTATCTTGCTTTCCCAGATAAGTGCTAAAAAACCAGTGCTAAAAAACCTCGGATTTTGTTTTTTTGAAAAAAGTTTTGTTTATTTATCTTTTGTTAACCCATTTGAGTCAGAATATTTTTGTCGATATGGAGGCACAAGATATGAAAAAGAGAAGTTGTTTCGTGACGCTCGCTGCGGTGGTAGGAAGTATGTTCCTGGGGACTAGTGTGTACGCAACCAGTAGTGGAAATACTTTTAGTAGCCTGGGGAGTAGTTTAATTAGTGGTCTCATGAGTACTGGGAAAAGTGCCATTAGCGCAGCGGTTTTGGCTGCGGTGGCGAGTGGGCAGCAGACAATGCTAGCAGGTAGTGAAGCGGGTAACACTCTGCTCCAGAATGGAAGCACGATTGTGAATAGTGGGGTTAGCCAGGCAGGTACACTGGCCGGGCAGCAGTACAGTGCTGGGCTAGGGATAGCTACCAACTACGTCACATCTGCCGGAAACACGGCGACTGGGTACGTGGTTAAAGCCGGAAACACGACGACGGAATACGTGGTTAATGCCGGAAATACGGCTTCCCAGGCTGTTGTGAACGGGGCTGCGACTAGCCAGAACTTAATAGCTAATGGTATGCAGGTTGGTACGGGGGGGACGGTAAATTATGTGGCAGTGCGCGATGCAAATGGGACGGTGCTGGGTTATGCTGCAGTGCCTGCAAACGTTGCACCAACGACATCGGTTGCCCCGACATCTATAGCGACGGTGCCGAGCCTTGTGGCACCGGTAACTACGACGACTACTACGGCAACTCCGACGGTGCTGACTGGGGCCACCCTGGGGTTGGGAAGTACTACTACTTCTAGAGTAAGGAGGTGAGAGTGGCCTCGACGGGAAGACCTGGGTAACGTGCAGAGGTTGTGGAAAAAATGGGGGAAAGTGGGGAAGGGTAGAGTAGGGGTTGTAGGAATGCTTTTCCCTGTGTTATAGATACGCAATCGCCGCTGGGGGAACGGGGAGAATTCTGCCTTCTCCTGGATCGCAGACAGAGACGAGTAGAGGAGAAGCCGTGGTCCTTGACTCTGGCGGAGAATAGACTTCTTTCGAAACATGCGCTCTTTCGGTAATTTCTGCGTCGCTTCGGTGCTCGGATCCTCATGTACCACATGTACACTGCGGTCCTGCGCTCCGTATGCTCCTATAAATT
>JAIRZD010000027.1 GCA_031267415.1 Holosporaceae bacterium | reverse complement strand
GTAATTTCTGCGTCGCTTCGGTGCTCGGATCCTCATGTACCACATGTACACTGCGGTCCTGCGCTCCGTATGCTCCTATAAATTCCTCGAAATATCTTTGTTTCGAAAGAAGTCTATTGCACCACGACGGCATTTTCCGGAATCCGCACTCCGAATTTTTCCGCCAATTTTTTATGCACGAAACACCGATGATCTTCCGAGGTGGGGAAAGCCGGCGCTAGATCCTTCACGGCAGCCCCCCGCAGCAATTTTGCCACCAATTTCCCGGCATTGCGACCAACGGATTCGTAATTTACTCCAAAACTTGCAAGGGCCAATCCGTCAATGACGGCTTGCTCTTCTGCGTTAAATACTGGTATGCCCATTTTTTGAGCCTCCGATGTTATTACTGGCAGAGCCGGCTGAATTGGACCGCTGGTGCCCACATATATAAAGTCAACCTTTCCACGAAACTCCTGCATACGCATTGGAATGTCGCGGGATTGATCCACCGAAACAGCGACGAGGGACAGTCCAACTTTTTCAGTAGATGCCCTCATCATTTTTAGAAGGGCGGCGTCATTGCTTTCGGATGTGGAGTACAGTAACCCAACGGTTTTGGCCCTGGGCAGGAGTGTTTTTGCAAAAATTAGGAATGGCTCCAAATCTTCCTGATCAGAGCTTCCGGTTATGTTTTCGCAGGAGCTGCCTTTGGATTTCAGGAGACCGGCTTCTATCGGATCCGTTATGTCGCAGAAAACCAGTGGGATATCGCTGCTTTTTCGTTTGGCAAACTGCGCAACCGGCGTGGTTTTCACGACCATTACCCTGGGGTTAGACGCCATGAGCTTCGTTATCATTTGGGCAATAATGGATGCATCAAACCCCACATCCGCAATTTCATATTTTATGGTCTTCCCCTCCAGGAATCCCTGATCACGGAGTTCCGCCTGAAGGCCACGCAACGATGCATCCAGTGATGCATGTGGACCATAATTTGCGATAGCAACCAGCGGCAACTCATTATTTTTACTAGAGTAAATAATACCTCCGACAATAAGTACGACAGCAATGGCGGCACAGATTATTTTACCGTTCAATGCATTCATTTTCCCCTCCATTACCACGACACAAAGTCGACCTAGTACAAATAATTACATGGCCTTGGGAAACAGTGGAAACGGCTCCTGGAACGCTTGATTTTTAAAATCCACTTCTATTTCATCAAATGATTTCCCTTCGATATTCAAAAATCCAAAGATTTTTTGCGATGTATCCGGTAAAAACGGTCCCAGACCAAAAGCTATGGACCTGATGCTTTCACAGAGGACCGTCAGAACCTTGTTTAATTTTTCCGGATCACGTTTGGCCAGTTCCCAGGGCCGCGAATCATTTATGAATCTATTGGACTCTGCCACCAGTTCCCAGACTGCATTTAGTGCGCCATAGAGATCTTGCCTAGCCATCAACGGACGCATCCGGGCAATCAATGTCCTGGAACGCTCAAACAGCTTTCGTTCACTGCTGGAAAAATCATAGTCGACCTCAATGCCGCCGCCGAGTTTTTGTATAAACACCAGAATTCGCTGTACTAAATTTCCCAAATCATTGGCCAAATCAAAGGATATTCTTTTTTGGAGCGCAGCCTCGGAGAAGTCGCCGTCTTCGCCAAATTTCACTTCACGAAATAGGAAATACCTCAGCTGATCCAGTCCATATTTGTCGATGATTTCGAAAGGATCAACGACATTCCCCACCGATTTCGACATTTTTTGCCCTTCGCAGGTCCACCAACCGTGGGCATATACCCTTTTAGGCAGTGGAATACCAGCTGCCATTAGAAACGCCGGCCAATAGACAGCGTGGAATCGTAGTATCTCCTTCCCAACCACATGGATGGCATTTTTCATCATCTCCGAAACCCTGGCCATGTCATGGGGAAAGCCCAGCGATGTTATGTAATTGGTCAGAGCATCAATCCACACGTACATGACATGCCCCTGCGAACCTGGAATCGGGATGCCCCAGGTGAATTTGCTCCGGGATATGGATAGATCCTTCAGCCCACCCCTGATGAAATTGATAACCTCGTTTCTCCGCGATATGGGCAAAATAAAATCTGGATTATTGTCGTACCACTCCAATAATTTATCCTGATAGCTGGATAATTTGAAAAAATAGGATTCCTCTTCCATCCATTCCACCGGAGCTCCGCTTGGAGCTTTTCCATCCACCACATCCGATTTTTGCACATATTCTTCATCCCTGGCTGAATACCAACCGGCATAGGTATCCACATATATATCTTTTTGGATCAACTCCCAGAACGCCTGGCAGGAGGCAAGATGTCTTGCTTCGGTGGTACGCACAAAATCGTTGTAGGACATGTTAATTTTGGACGACATGTTGCGGAATTTCATCGTCATCATGTCGCTAAAAACCTGAACATCCATGTGGGCAGCTTCGGCGGAACGGGCAACTTTTATGCCGTGCTCATCGGTGCCGGTGGAGAAATGGACATCCTGTCCATCGAATCGGGCAAATCTCGCAATAATATCGGCAGCGATGCTGGCATAGGCATGTCCAAGATGAGGATCGCCGTTGATGTAATATATTGGCGTACTTACGAAAAATTGCATGTTAATATTCCTCTCCTTCGCGCCAGACGTATAATGTACCAGCCGTAATGGCGGCTGCTATCACAAACAATAGGGATGGGATGGTCTTGCTGCCGGTGATTTTTATCAGCTGCATCGCCCAGCTGGAGGCAAAGGCGCCGAACGCCGCCATGGCGAAGTTGTGGGCAATGGAAACACCGGCCAACCGCACTTTAGTTGGTAACATGGAACATATGGCAGCCGGAATTGGAGCATAGTATACGGAAAATATGAATATGACGGCCAATTGTCCGAGCATTGCCTTCCAGAAAACGCCAGAACTTATGAAAACAAAAATGGGATAGGCCAGCAGTACCATGGCGACGGTGGCAACTAACATTTGCCGTCTTTTTCCGAATTTATCTGCTGCTTTCCCGCACAATATCAGCAGGATCGCGAAAAAAACCATGTTTATGGTTTGGATGATAAGCGCCGTCTGTTTTCCAAAATCCAAAACGGTTTCCAGGTAGGTAATGAAGAAAACCGACAGTAAAAAATAGCCGCAGGCCGTAAGCACGTCAGTCAGGGTAACCATTACCAACCCCTTCCAATGATTTTTAAACAAATTTTTCAGAAGGCCATGTTTTTTTGTGGGCGCAGCAGCTTCCTGTTTTTGAAGATCAAGAAATTCCTGTGGATCATCCAATTTGTTTTTCACGTACTCAGCCACAAACGTTCCCAGGGCACTGATAATAAATGGAATTCTCCATCCCCAGGTTTCCAATTGATTTTCGTTGCAGATAAACGACATAAACATGGCCACCATGGACCCCAGCACAAAACCGCTCACCAGACTAAATGGTGCCCAACAGGAATAGGTGGCTTTTTTATCCTCTGCGGAATGCTCATATAAGAAGACTATGGTGCCGGTAAATCCGCCGCCGAGAGCTAGTCCCTGCAATATGCGAATTACCGTCAGAGCGATCCCCGCCCACATGCCTATGTATTCATAGGTGGGAAGAAAACCCATTGCAGCTGTCGGTATGGCCATCATATAAATGGAAATTACCAGCGCTTTCTTGCGACCTAAAATATCGCCGATATAGCCAAACATCACGGCCCCTATGGGTCTGGCAATGAGCCCAGAAGCAAAGGCGCCGAAAGATGCGATTATTTGCTGAAAGTCATCTCCGGACGGGAAGAATAACTTCCCAATGGTGACTGCAAAACAGCCATATATAGCAAAATCGTACCACTCTAATGCGCTCCCAGCCACACAAGAAATTATAACTTTCTTCATTTTCTCGAACTCAGAAGCTGCATTCGACCTAGATTTATTCATGGCATTCCATAAAAATTACACGAGGCGGATTCTATATCTGGCGAGCCATTTTTTCAATCATATCTTTTTTATTCCTCAATTTAAATGAATAAATGAATGAATAACAGTGTCTCCGGATTGGCTGGCCAAAGCCACATGACCTTCAAAAACTAGGCAGGGTGAGGAGTTGGACCTCAGCACCCTGGGTCGCGGATCCATTAGACTTCTTTCGAAACATGCGCTCTTTCGGTAATTTCTGCGTCGCTTCGGTGCTCGGATCCTCATGTACCACATGTACACTGCGGTCCTGCGCTCCGTATGCTCCTATAAATTCC
>JAIRZD010000025.1 GCA_031267415.1 Holosporaceae bacterium | reverse complement strand
GAATTTATAGGAGCATACGGAGCGCAGGACCGCAGTGTACATGTGGTACATGAGGATCCGAGCACCGAAGCGACGCAGAAATTACCGAAAGAGCGCATGTTTCGAAAGAAGTCTATTCTAGGAAACAGCTATGAGACCGGAGTCTGTGGCTGCGTATTTATCGCCATTGGCAGTGGAATCGTCCAGGCCAGCGAGAAATTTTTCCGCCTCTGCGAAGATAACATCCAAAATATCTGCAATCGTTTTTTCTTCATTTACGATGCCAACAATTTGCCCGGACATTACGGACCCGCGCGCCACATCTCCGTCCAAAACGGCACGCTTTAGGGCGCCGGACCAGAAGTGCTCCAGCGATAGCCGTCCTTCCTCCAGGGATATTTCGTTGGCCTCAAATTTTTGGAAGATTTCCATCTGTTTTTTCAAAAACTCATTGGTTCCATGATTTTCCAAGGTGCGCACGGGTGTTACCGGAAATTTTTTATCGATTTGGATTGATGCCACGGCATCCCGGGCACTGGCTCGCAGCAATGCCTTCTTAAAAGTTTTATGGGCCAACGACTCCTGGGCGCAGGCGAAAACAGTCCCCAATTGGCAGCCGACGGCCCCCAGCTGCAGCAGGCAGGAAAAAATTTCACCGCGCAAAATCCCTCCGGCAATAAAAATGGGATATTCCCGCATGTTCAGCATAATTTCCTGTATTAGCACCAGAGTGGATACCGGTCCTATGTGTCCGCCGGCTTCGTTTCCCTCAAGAATCAAGGCGTCTATCCCGTACTTGAACAATCTTTTGGCTACCGATAGGGATGGCGCAAACGAAAAAGCCTTCATGCCGTAGGCGGAAATCTTTTTCAGCAGATCCCTGTCCGGAATTCCACCAGCCAAAACAAGATGTGAAACTTTCTTTTCGCCACACACGTCCAGCAAATCGTGTAATCGTGGATTCATCAGAATTATATTGACACCAAAATTGCGATTTGTTTTTGATTTTGTGAGGGTTATTTCTTCCTTTAGTTGATCGCCATTCATGGCACCCGAAGCTAGTACGCCAAACATTCCGGCGTTGGACATGGCGGATACCAGATTTGACTCGGAAATCCAGGTCATGGCGCCACCTATTAGCGCGTAGTCGGATCCGAGTATTTCACAACCCCGGGCCATCAATTTTTTTATTTTTTCGTATTCTTTCATTTATCCAACCCGCAATACCTATGGAGCACAGTAATCATGGACATTAGTTTATGGCCTGGGACAATCAGACTGGTCCTGTTGGCGCTGTAAAAATGACAGAACACCTCCATTCGTCGTCGCGAAAACTCTGTCACCAGCTCAATGGCGGCCTTTTCCGAATTATTCATGGAAATGATACTTATCTTTGACGAGTGCCTCTGCGTGACCTCCTGTTTTACGCTGCGGATAAACGGCTGCTGACTTAGCAAATCGAGGGCCGCCGGAACATTTTTTTTATCGGTTAACAAACTTGCTTTTCGCGAGTCCTGATCGTTGCAAACATCGCAGTAGATGAAATTTTTCCTCAATAAATCTACCGACAGCGCGGCGCCATCGTCTGTTTTATAAAACATCTTGATTTGGGCAAGTCGTGGAATCACAGCCAATCCACAGAATTTCCTGCCAGATGCCTGGGCTGAAATTATACTGCCGTCTCCTCCGGAAAAACTGGAGGCAACGCGGATTTTGACTTTTTTGTCCATGGCATATTCCACGGACTGAGTCTGCATGATTTTAGCACCACGGGCCGACATTTCCAGCATTTCCAGGTAGCTGATATGGCTCAGCAATTGAGATTCGGGGCATAAATTCGGATCCACCGTATATACGCCGTCCACGTCCGAATATATTTCGCATATGTCAGCGCCCAGGGATGCCGTCAGAGCCACCGCCGTGGAATCGGATCCGCCGCGACCAAGGGTGGTAATCCTATGGTCGGCCGTCATTCCCTGGAACCCGCATACCACAGGAATAGTGCCATCGTCCAGATCTTTGCGTATGTTGGATGTTTCTACGTTTTCAATGGTGGCCCGTCCAAAATTTGAATCCGTAAGAATGGGGATTTGCCAGGAAGCGTAGGATCTTGCCTTTAGGCCGATATTATTCAGGGCCAGAGCCATGAGACCAGCCGTAACCAATTCTCCAGACGAAACCAGGCTATCGTATTCTGGATTTCCTTCGTGGGCGTTTAGACCGTCGGCATATGTTACGAATTTACTTGTAACACCAGCCATGGCCGAAACAACCACCACCACATTTTCGTATTTCTTTTTGGCTTTTGACACTATATTTGCAGCATTTCTGATTCTGTCCAGTGTTGCTACGGATGTGCCACCAAATTTTTGAACTATGCACGACAAAATGATCACCAATAATTAAAAAAACGATTATACCGCCGATACGCCTGGTAGTTTCATGAAATTTATCAAATCCCGCAGTTCTTGTCTTGCGGAAACGTGTGATAAATTCAATTGTTGGCCGGATTGCTCCAAATCCAACAATGTTGTTCCAGATAGAAACAATTCTTTGAAAATTACCCTTTCGCAAAATCCAGCTCCAAGTCGAAAGCCTATGCGTTTCGCCAGGGCCTCCAGAACGATACTAACCTCTCCGCGATTTTTGCTGTATAGTGTATTTAGACGATTACGTACCACAATCCAATCCATGGGCTTTAATCCATTTTTAGCCCTTTCTTTTCTTTGGTTCCAGACAGTTTCCGCATATATGCTGGGGCGCAGAATTTTATTACCGTTGCTTACCCTTACCAGCACATCCAAATCCACAAAACTTTCGTTTAGTGGCGTAACCAACGTGTCAGCAAGGGCATGGGCCATGCCGGACAAAAACGTATCATTTCCCGGAGTATCTATGACGATGAAATTACAATCCGATGCCTGGGCCACAGCTTCTCTGAAGCGAGTTGATTCGTCTTCTGCGGCGGCTTTGTTGTTTTCCAGCTGGCTTCGTGGCACCTTGGCGTGGATCGATACTTTTAGACCCAGCGGAGATGCCTTTCGGCGTTCAAAATACTGGGTAAATGTCTCCTGTCGAGCATCTATGTCTATGGTTCCCACCTTGAAGTTAGAATTTAGCAAATAAACGGCTATATGCATTGCCAACGTAGATTTACCTGTTCCACCTTTTTCATTCCCAAACACAATAACATATGGTTTCAAAACTTTTACCTCCAACTCCGGAACAACCTAGGCAGTATCTTTGGCATCCTTTTTTCTGTATATCCACATGGCTGATATTATGACGCCGATGGACAGAACAGTAATCAAAATTGTGGCCAGGGCATTAATTTCCGGTGATATTCCAAATCTAAGGCTGGAAAAAACGATCATGGGCAGCGTCGTAGCCCCTGGCCCAGCAACGAAACTGGCTATGACAACGTCGTCCAGCGATAGGGCAAAGGCCAACAGCCACCCCACCATAATGCTCGGCGATATCATGGGCAGTGTTATCACGAAAAACGCTTTTATTGGAGAAGCTCCGAGGTCCAGCGCAGCCTCTTCTATCGACCGGTCCAGATCCTGCAGACGCGCCATTACCACCATGGTTACATAGGATAATGTCAGGGTAATGTGCGCCACAACAACCGTTAATGTTCCCCGGCCATCTGGCCATCCAAAGTATTCCTCGCTGCCAACGAAAAGCATTAGCAATGCTAGCCCCATGATGACTTCCGGCATTACCAGGGGGGCCGTAATGGCACCCATAAAAAATGATTTTCCCCGAAATTTACGTAGCCTTACTATCACAATGGCAGCTATGACGCCAATAACAACGGACACGCTGGCGGATAGGCTGGCTATCTTTAGGCTGGTCCAGGTGGCCCGCAGCATTATTTGATCGGACATGAGTGCTCGATACCATTTCAATGAAAATCCAGACCAAACGGACACGAACATTGACTCATTAAAGGAACAAACCACGATGCACAGCAGCGGAGCGTATAGAAACAAATATCCGAGAAATAATATAAAGTTGGATAACTTTATGCGCATATGCGGTTACTCCTGAGCCAAGAGGCTGATTTCTTTGTGCTTCTGTACCAACGCCAGAACAATCATCACAAAGGCCAGCAATACCATGGATAGCGCCGCCGCCGTCGGCCAGGACATGTTCACGAAAAATTCGTTCCACACCAGTCTGCCAACCGTCAAAGTCTGGGCGCCGCCTAGAAGCTCCGGGATTACGAATTCCCCAATGGCCGGCATAAATACCAGTACGGATCCGGCATAGGCTCCGGGAGATGCCAACGGTGCTACTATGGAAAAGAACGCTGTCAAAGGAGTGCTTCCCAGATCATAGGCGGCCTCGATCAACGAATAATCGATCTTTTCAATGGCTCCATACAGTGGAAAAATCATAAACGGAAGATATGCGTAGATCATGCCAAGACAGGCCGCATAGGAATTATTCATTAATTGTAGAGGCGAGTCTATCAGATGCCAGTTCATCAGCCAGGTGTTTATCAATCCAGAAGGGCTGAGCAGCATTATCCAGGCATAAACACGGATGAGAAACGACGTCCAAAATGGCAACAGCACCAGCATCAACAATATATTTCTGATTTTTTCTGCCGAACGCGCTATGGCGTAGGCCATGGGGAATCCAATAATTAGGCAGCAGGCCGTGGATGTCGTGGCGATGGCAAAGGAGGTCATAAACCCGCGGATATACATTTCATCAGTGAACAATCTCACATAATTCCCCAGATTTAGCCTGACCTGCAGCGTGTACTCGGAAACCATATCAACTATGGATGTGTAGGGCGGAGAGGCGATGAGGCCATCTGAAAAACTTATTTTAAGTAATATTAGGCAGGGACATAGAAAGAAAATCATGGTCCAGAGCGATGGTACGGATATTAAAAGCCGCCTTCCGGTGATTTTCATCACCAGATCTCTAATCCGTGATATGATCAGCTCCTCAATCCTGTACATGAATAGCCGTTCGCGATAGAGCTTTCAACGTTGACTTCCATAAAATGACAGCCTACTATTTGTAGAGCATACGCTGCAGCTCGTCAACATCTATGCCACGGACAATTTTTGTGCTAGTGTCGGGTGGTGTTTCTTGGGTTTTGAGCGGAGTTGAATAATGGGGCCTGAATTTTCTGCCGGTGGTGTGGTTATCGGCAGGTACGTGGAGGCGTTGCATGCCGCAGCGCTGGATGTGGGAGTGGAGCCGTTGGTTTCAGAACAACTGCGCCGAATAAAAAAGTCTGCCCTGCGTCTTCCGGACCATAAAAAGATTCTGAAAAAATTTACGATGCTGAAGTCTTTTGGTACCGATTACGTGAAATACCTAAAGAATACGCTTAAATTGTGCGATATTCTCGGCAATTTTCTTGATCTACTGGCAAGCAATCATAGAATTAACTGCCTAATTGAAATTTGCGATGCCTACGAAGCTCTTTTGGATAAAATAGCAGATCGAAAACAGATCCTGGTGACCTTTGCCCGGAAAATTCCCCAGGAAGAGCACGCTAAATTGATGGGTAAGCTAGGTGAAGTGTTCGGCGAGAATCTCGAATGCACAGTATATATTGATCCATCCATAATTGACGGCTTTAAAATTCGATATCGCTCTAAAATCCTCGATTATTCCATAAAATCCAGAATACGACGCCTGCATAAAACCATTAGGAGAGAAGACGATGAAAATTAACTCTTCCGAAGTAAGTTCCGTTCTAAAGAGGCGCATAGAAAAGTTCGATGCCGGTCCGGAATTGGTGGAAGTTGGTAATGCGCTGTCTGTCAAGGACGGAGTGGCCAAAATATACGGTCTGGATGGCGTTTCCATGGGCGAACTGGTGACATTTGAGTCCGGTGTCGGCGGAATCGCGCTGAATATTGAAGAAGATACCGTTGATGTTGTGCTGCTGGGTGAAAATCATCTGGTGCGCGAAGGTATGGAGGTTCGTCGATCGCGGAAAATAGTAGAGGTACCGGTGGGGAAGGGGCTGCTGGGACGCGTGGTAAATGCCCTGGGAGAGCCAATAGATGGTAAGGGTGCCATAAAATCAAGCGAAATGAGAGCCGTGGACATAAAGGCTCCGGGCATAATCAGTCGAGCATCGGTGCGGGAACCAATGCAGACCGGCCTGAAAGCCATTGATTCCATTGTGCCCATAGGCCGTGGCCAGAGGGAGTTGATCATCGGAGATCGCCAGACGGGGAAAACAGCCATCGCCCTGGATACCATAATTAATCAAAAGTATGCCTTCGAAAATAACCTTGCAAAGGAAAAATTATACTGCATATACGTCGTTATTGGTCAAAAAAGATTCTCCGTTGCCCAGATCGTGAAAACTCTTTCGGAGGCCGGTGCCATGGACTATACCATCGTGGTGGCCGCCACCGCTTCGGAGGTTGCGACTCTGCAATATCTGGCTCCATACAGCGGCTGTGCCATGGGCGAGTATTTTCGGGACAATGGTATGCATGCGCTGATAATATACGACGATTTGTCCAAGCATGCCGTCGCCTATCGACAGATGTCGCTGCTGCTGAGACGGCCGCCGGGACGGGAGGCCTATCCCGGTGATGTGTTCTATCTGCATTCGCGACTGCTGGAGCGGGCAGCCAAGCTGAACCAGGAGAACGGCGGAGGTTCTCTGACTGCGCTTCCAATAATAGAAACCCAGGCCGGGGATTTGTCCGCCTATATTCCCACCAACGTCATATCCATTACCGATGGCCAGATATTTTTGGAAAGTGATTTGTTTTACAAAGGGATACGTCCGGCGATAAATGTTGGACAGTCCGTTAGTCGTGTGGGATCGGCGGCCCAGACAAAGGCCATGAAAAAAGTGGCCGGCAGAATTAAGTTGGAGCTGGCTCAATACCGCGAAATTGCCGGATTTTCGCAATTTGCTTCGGATTTGGATGCTTCAAGTAAGGTTCTCATGGCCCGTGGTGAGCGGCTTACGGAGCTGATGAAACAGCAGCAATATAGTCCCATGGCTGTGGAAGATCAGGTTCTGAGCATATATCTTGGTGTAAACGGCCATCTGGATGAATTGACCATTGCGGAAGTGCCAGCCTTTGAGCAGTACGTTCTGGAGCGCATGAGGGTTGAGCAGCGCATAATTTTATCGGAAATAAAAGAAAGCAAAGACATATCACCTAAGCTGGAGGCATCTCTCCAGGGGCTGATTTCCGCGTATCTGGAGATTTTTAAAAAGGGAAGAACCAAGACGTAGTCGGAGGCGTTTCCATGGCCAATCTGAAAGAACTGAAGAATAAGATCAACGTCATTGATTCCACCCGCAAGGTTACTTCTGCCATGAAACTTGTGGCCGGCGTGAAGTTAAAGAAGGCCGAGCAAAAAGCCATGTCTTCCAGGGATTATGCGGCGGAACTGGCCGGTATTTTATCCAGACTACGTCGTGAATTCCTGGATGAAAAGTTGCAAATCTTCTCGGGGAGGGAAAAAATAGCGGCGGAGATGCTAATCGTCTATTCTTCGGATCGAGGTCTGTGTGGTAATTTTAATTATCTGATCTGCAGTAATGTTTCGCGGTTAATTGCGGAAGCCCATGCAGGTGGTAGAGCCGTTCACGTTATTTGCATCGGCAGCAAAGCCAGGCCCCAGATCAAAAAGATGATCAATCATCGAGATTCAGTAAAAGAGGAAAGCGGCTTCTACAAAAATACAGATCTTGTGCAGCAATCAATGGATTTGGCACGGAGGATCCTGGAATATTTTTCCACGACCGTTGTTGATAAAGTTTCGCTGGTGTACATGAAATCGTCCTCGGTCCTCAATCGAAAGGTGGAGGTAAAAACCATCATTCCCATAGCCTGCGAACCGAATCCAGATAATAGTATGACGATATTTGAGCCCAGCGCCAGGGAGGTTCTCGATGAGCTAATACCGTATAATTTTGCCATTCAAATTTACCAGGCTGCTTTGGAGAGCGTCGCCAGCGAGCAAAGTTCTAGAATGACTTCTATGGATAACGCCACTCGCAACGCCGACGCCCTGTTGGGGGAGTTTGGCATAAAGTATAATCGCATTCGGCAGTATAAAATCACTCAGGAGCTCACGGAGGTGATTTCTGGTGCAGACGCCATAACCAAGGGGTAGAAACATGAAAGAACAGAATAAGGGACGCATAGTTCAGGTGCTTGGGGTTGTGGTTGATGTCGTCTTTGACAAAAATATTCCCAATATTTTGAACGCCCTGGAGGTGACGAATAACGGTTCCAGGGTGGTGCTGGAGGTGGCGCAGCAGCTGGGAGAAAAAACAGTGCGGGCCATTTCGATGGATATCACCGACGGCCTTACGCGGGGACAGGAGGTTGTCGATACCGGCAAAATGATAGAAGTTCCCGTTGGCAAGCAGCTGCTTGGTCGCATCATTAATGTTGTGGGAGAACCGGTTGATGAATGTGGTCCCATTGATTCCGATAGGCGAATGCCAATACACCGCAATGCTCCTCCTTTTATGGAGCAGGCTACCGAAATGGAAATGCTGACCACCGGTATTAAGGTGGTCGATCTGCTGGCTCCATATGTGAAGGGCGGAAAAGTTGGCCTCCTCGGCGGGGCGGGGGTAGGCAAAACGGTACTCATAGAAGAATTAATCAACAATGTCGCCAAGGCCCATGGTGGATATTCTGTTTTTGTTGGCGTCGGCGAGAGAAGTCGGGAGGGCAACGATCTCTATCACGAAATGATAGAATCAGGGGTTATTGATCTGAAGGGCGACAAGTCAAAAGTAGCTCTGGTGTACGGCCAAATGAATGAACCGCCCGGGGCTAGGGCTCGAGTCGCTCTGGCTGGATTGACCATTGCCGAATATTTCCGGGACGTGGAACGTCAGAATGTTTTGCTGTTCGTGGATAATATTTTTAGATTTACCCAGGCCGGATCGGAAATTTCTGCTCTACTGGGCCGGATGCCGTCGGCGGTGGGCTATCAACCCACGTTGGCAACTGACATGGGGGAGCTTCAGGAGCGCATAACCAGCACCGTAAATGGATCGATCACCAGCGTGCAGGCCATATATGTCCCGGCGGACGATCTTACGGATCCGGCACCGGCCACTTCATTCTCACACATGGATGCCACCACGGTGCTGAGTAGAAAGGTTTCGGAATTGGGCATATATCCGGCCGTTGATCCGCTGGATTCCACATCCAGGCTGTTGGATCCGAACATCGTCGGTCAAGAACACTATCGGGTGGCGCGGGAGGTGCAGAAAATTCTGCAAAATTACAGATCTCTGCAGGATATAATCGCCATACTGGGGATGGACGAATTATCTGACGAAGACAAGCTTATCGTGTCACGGGCCCGGAAAATCCAGAGATTTTTATCCCAGCCATTCCATGTGGCGGAGGCCTTTACCGGTATTCCGGGAAAATTTGTTAGCCTGGCCGATACTATTCGAGGATTCGGGGCCATCATATCTGGAGAATGTGATCATTTGCCGGAAATGGCGTTTTTCATGGTTGGTACCATCGATGAAGTCTACGAAAAAGCCACGTCCATGGGCGTAACGAGCTGAATCCCATGAATATATTGAAGGCAAAAATTCTGGAATTGGGCGGCGAACTCTTCAACGGCGAAGCTGTCCAGATTGTTGTGCCATCCATTGGCGGTGATTTGTGTCTTATGCCAAATCATCAATCAATAATTACAGCCCTTCGCAGAGGATATATAAAAATATTTCGCCCAAGCATCGAGCGTCCAATTGCGGTATCAGTGGCGGGAGGCATATGTTCATTTTCCAGTAATTCTGCTATCTTTATCGTAGAAACGACTACTTAAACTAGGTTGTATGGTATGACTTCTGTTCGATCATCTTCTGTCATTGCCATCATAAATCAAAAGGGTGGAGTTGGAAAAACCACCACCGCTGTCAATTTGGCAACAGCCATCGCCGCCATAGGCAGGAAGGTCCTGGTGGTCGATATGGATCCACAGGGAAACGCCACCACCGGATTTGGCATGCCCAAAGGGAAAAAACTCAACAGCAGCTACGGTGTTTTGTTGGGTCTGTCAGATGCCGCTGACGTAATTCGAGAAACCATCGTAGATGGATTGTTTTTGATACCATCCACCATAGATTTATCGGCCGCAGAAGTGGAATTGTTTTCCCTGCAGGACAGGGATTGCAAACTAAAGCAGGCTCTGTCCAATTTGCACTACGATTATATTTTTATAGACTGTCCTCCGGGATTCGGCTTCATAAATATAAATGCTCTGAACGCTGCCAATAAAATCATTATTCCGCTCCAGTGCGAATTCTATGCGCTGGAAGGGCTGGCCCAATTATTTAATACTATTCAGGGCGTAAGAAATAGCATCAATAAGAATTTGCTAATATCCGGCATTGTGCTTACCATGTACGATCGTCGAAATAACATGAGTTCCGTCATTGCCAATGATGTTCGTACCCATTTTAAGCATTTGGTTTTCGATACCGTAATTCCCAGAAATGTTAGAATTAGCGAAGCGTCTTCCTATGGGAAACCCATACTTTTGCATGATATAAAATCCATTGGAGCCATTGCCCACATAGAACTGGCCCGCGAATTTTTAAATAGGGAAGGTCTAAATGACAAATAAGCCACTGGGAAGAGGTCTTTCGGCCTTTTTGGACATGAAGAATCTCGATGCCGCCGATGATGCGGCAACCGTGGTGAAACTTTCCATTGGTGACATAAAAAAAAATCCATTTCAGCCGCGTCAGGCTTTTGAAGAAGAAGCACTGATCTCGCTGTCGGAATCCATAAAAAAAAGGGGGATTTTGCAGCCAATTCTTGTTATTCGCCTGGGAAATGGCGGTTATCAGCTGGTGGCCGGCGAAAGAAGACTGCGGGCGGCGCAGCTGGCTGGGTTGGCGGAAGTTCCGGCAATGGTAGTGGATTTAAAATCCCAGGATCAGCTGGAAGTTGCTATTTTGGAGAATATCCAGAGGGAAAATCTAAATCCACTGGAGGAGGCCGAGGCCTACCATCGACTCATGGGCGAATTTCATCACACCCAGGAGGAATTGGCGGAAATGTTCAGCAAAAGTCGCAGCTATATTGCCAATACACTGCGCCTGTTATCGCTGCCGGAGGAGGTAAAGGCAATGGTGACCAGCGGAAAGCTTTCTGCCGGTCACGCCAGAACGCTTCTGGGGGCAGCAGATGCGGTCCAGATGGCCCAGCTGGTGTTGGATCAATCTCTGAGCGTCCGCCAAACGGAGGAAATGATCCGCAATCACAGGGAGAGCGCCGCTGTTTCGCCGCGACAAAGCTCTGGCCCTGGCCCTGGTTCTGGCTCCAATTCCGATTCCAATTCTAGTTCTCGTTCTCGTTCTCGTTCTAGCTACGTTGATCCGGAAATTTTGAACATCGCTGCCCAAATATCTTCGCTTGTTGGTTTGCAGGCCAAGATAAGGCTAAAGGGCTCCGGCGGCACCGTTGAAATGGATTTCAAAAATTTTGAGGAGCTGGATTTTCTGCTTAAAAGACTGAATCCATGAGCCTTATAAAGGCCACAGCCACAGTTGGATCTTTCACATTATTGTCTAGGGTTGTAGGCTTTATCCGGGAGTGCCTGATGGCTTCGCTGCTGGGGGCCGGCATGTGCGCAGATGCTCTGCTGGTGGCCCTGCGATTGGCCAATACATTTCGCAGAATATTCGCCGAAGGGGCTTTTAACGCCTCATTTCTTCCAAGATTTTCCCGAATATTAAATAATGAGGGGCGGGAGAAAGCCAACGTTGTTTTGGTGGATGTATTCTGGATTCTACTGTTCATGACGATCGCATTTTCGCTGGTGGTTATGATATTTTATCCATCGATTCTGTTGGTTATAGTGTCCGGCTTCGATGTCCTCAGCGAGAAATTTCGTTTGACCACCGGATTGGGCCGCCTGTGCTTCCCGTATCTGGTATTCATATCGACGGCATCGCTGTTGGCTGGCGTACTTAACTCTGTTGGGAAATTTGCTCTACCTGCTATTACCCATTCGCTGATGAGTCTATTTAGTATCCTGGGATTGCTGGTCGGATATTACCTGGAGTTATCTAACGGCGGCGTTGTTTACCTGCTATCGTGCTTGGTACTGCTATCGGGCGTGGCCCAACTTATTGTTTTGTATATTTCTGTTCGGCATCATGGATTCCGTCTGGCTTTCCACTGGCGATGGTCGCGACCGGTGAGGGATATCATGAAAAATATGATCCCCGGTATTCTGGGGGCCGGCGTTTGGCAGCTAAATATTTTAATCGATACGATGGTGTCTTCCCATTTTCCCACCGGCTCAATTACCTGCATTAATTTAGCCGATAGACTGGTGCAATTTCCCCTGGGAACGCTGGGCATAGCCTTTAGTACGGTGCTATTGCCGACCCTGGCCAAACACATGGGGGCCGAGGAATACGATAGGGCCAGCGCAGCTCTGCGGGAGAGCGTTTTAACGTCTTCCTTCTTTTCTCTGGGGGCAACCGCGCTGCTGTTGGCATTGGCCCAGGAAACCGTTGCCGTTGCTTTCCAGCGGGGATTATTTCAGCAGGATCAGGTGCGCATTACCGCCGAAACCCTGGTGGGACTGACCGTCGGCCTGCCGGCATTTATGCTTACCAAGATATTTTCTTCGCTATATTTTGCCAATGGAGACACAAAAACTCCGGTTTTTTTCGGTATATGCTCCATTATTGTTAACCTGATCGGCCTGGTTTTGCTGGTGCCATTCAATAGATATATGGGCATCGCCATGGGAACGTCTCTGTCCGCGGTGGCAAATGCATTTCTGCTGTTATATTTTGCTCCCAGGAACGTTAGAATAAAAAATGATAAGGAGTTCAAGGCGAAAATTTTGTCTCAGCTGTGCGCTGCCATTGGCGTTTATCTTTTGGTGAACAGACTTTCAGGGATTTTTTGGCGGGCGGAAATGGGTAGCCAGAGCGTTAAATGGCTAGTTTACATGGCCATAGCCCTGGTCGGTGCCGCTGTATTTTGCCTGATAACTTTTCTGGGGCATTTTTTGACCGGTCGTCGATATCGTCGGCGCTTTCGACGTTTCTGACAAAGAAAATAAAGGTTCCGGATCGGAGAATTGCAGCATCGCTTTTTTTGTTGCCTTTTCGTGCGTTTTCTTATATAATAAAGTTGTTGTAATAGATAATAACGAATAAGGAGCTTGAATTAAAATGATTATTAGACTTCTTTCCAAACAAAGATATTTCGAGGAATTTATAGGAGCATACGGAGCGCCGGACCGCAGTGTACATGTGGTACATGAGGATCCGAGCACCGAAGCGACGCAGAAATTACCGAAAGAGCGCATGTTTCAAAAGAAGTCTATTGGAAAAAAAAGATTCGCAATTGCGATGACGCTGGGACTGTTCGCGATCGGTCTGGGTGACCAGGCGGAGGGCTATGTGAAAGATGCCGAAGGGGTTTTAAGATGCGAGAGTGAGGCGAAAAATGATGCTGTATTAAGCGCGTATGAAGAGTATGTGAATGAGAGGAACAAATCGGGGAATGTATGCTATAAAGAATCTGATGAAGGGAGCCTTATGGACTTCCTGGAATATCTAACGACGATGGAAGCTCCCGCAAATGGACCCCGTTATCCGGCTGAGAGGGAAGAAAGATTTAAGATAATGAAAAGTAAATCGACATTACTTAAATATATTTTTATTGATGGGGCCGGATTCGGGATAAAGCTAGTGGATAATTATGGAGAAAGATGGGGGGAGATTATGCCTGGGGTCCTAACTAAGTTCGGAATGGGAATGAGCTATTGGGCGACAGATGCGTTACTAGGATATTTTTCGAATCCACCGGAAAATAAAGAGGATTTTGAGGTCTGGGTGCGGATAACTTGCGGGATGGCTAACCACGGGAAGGTAAGCGGGTTCGGGAAGGAAGGTCCCAAATTACTAGTCGAAGAAATATTGAAGTCACGGATGGATAAAAAATTAGAGGATGTCGACGGAGTGACAAAAACAAATTTTGGATTGGATTGGGCAAAAGAACAATATAAATTGTTCGAAGGTCCGAACCTGAAAAGCATGAGATGCGGGATTGAAAAGGCTGGGGAAACGCCGCTTTGGTTCTGTACGAAAGAAGACTTGGAAGAAGAGCGAAATAACGCACAGTTAAAATCCGATTATGGAAAAGGAGAGGAAGGCGTAAGGCTGAACGAAGAAGAAAAACATGCGCTGGGAATGATCGCGAGGAGTATAAAAATATGTCGGAGTTATTTTGAGACTGAGGGGAAAGGAGGAAAATCGGGAGATGAGGAAATGATTAAGCGTCTCGGCGAGGGTGTCCTAATGAAACTGTGGGAGTACGGGGAAGAGATGTGTTTAGAAACTATTATGAGTTATGCGGCGTGGCTTCGTTATTGGGGTATAAAGTATATAGATACAGGGGATGGAGCCCGGTACAGGGGGGAATGCAAAGTTTTTGATAAAGAAGCTTTCCGGAAAGCAGTTAATGGCAAGGATAAGGACAGAATGATTAGAGTGCTGCGGTATCTCACTTTTATGGGATATAAGCCGGAGAGCCTGAGCCTTATGAAGCTATTAATGAGGACGGAGTTGACAGAGGATAAAAATCTCGCGCCATATAGAGAAAAATGGAGGGATGCGGCTAATTATGAAGGGAACGCAATCTTTTGAAATACCGTCATGGATCGATAGAGTAGATCGTCGATTGGAAAGCCCGTTCCTTGTGAAGCGGGCTTTTTGTCGATTGGCGAGCGAAATTACCAAAAAAGTGAGCGAGTGACACTGCTTCCCATTGTTAAATACCCAAATAATTGCCATTGCACAATGCTGGAAGAAAACAGAGAAGAGACTGATATACCAGAGGCAAATAACGCGGCATACATCTTTTGTCGCGTGTCTCACAAAAACATTAGACTTCTTTCCAAACAAAGATATTTCGAGGAATTTATAGGAGCATACGGAGCGCAGGACCGCAGTGTACATGTGGTACATGAGGATCCGAGCACCGAAGCGACGCAGAAATTAC
>JAIRZD010000023.1 GCA_031267415.1 Holosporaceae bacterium | reverse complement strand
GTAATTTCTGCGTCGCTTCGGTGCTCGGATCCTCATGTACCACATGTACACTGCGGTCCTGCGCTCCGTATGCTCCTATAAATTCCTCGAAATATCTTTGTTTGGAAAGAAGTCTAATTGATGCTTCGTCAGAACAACTTATGACAATAGAACCATAGAACTATATGCTTCGAGTAATGGACACCCGTATAGAAAATTTGCTAGGTTTGGCATCGAACGGCCATCTGTCCATGCCATTGACAAATTTTTTGTTGTAGTCATCTTTCGCTGTTATGGATATTCGCAAATCACCACGAATATTCCAGTAATAATTTATTTTATGCTCAAAACCGCAGCCAAAAGTTGGATAAAAAGAGCCAAACGGGACTTCTATTCCATTATGGCCAGTGCCGGATACATCCAAAACAGCCTTACCGATAACTCTGGCAAACCCTACAGTGGCATATACAAGATTCCCGGATTGTGGAAACTGATATCCCAGACGCACGTCCATATCCAAGCCGAATCCGGAACTATGCCGGAGTCCGATTCGTTCCCCCGGGGCATATTTTGTGGATCCAGCCAAGCGTTGGAAAAACGCCATCTCGATGCCGGCATAGTAGCGAGCGTAAAAAGCAGATCCAAATCCACCGATGAAATAAATATCGTATTGGTTGGCGGAATTTTTAAAGGCAACGTTGCTGGCTCCAGTTTTCAGCACATTAATTTTATGGCTAATCATGGAAAGCGCAAAACCGGCTCCAAGATAGGCTCCACTAACCACTTTTTCCGGCTCAGCCAGGGCGATGAAGTCCTCGGCTGTCTCAGAGTTCGCGACGGCTACGTCCTTCTCGACATTGCTATCTTCCGTGGAAACGTCGGTACCAGCAGCGCATACGCCGCTTGCCAGTAAGATCAGAAACGCAGAACTCACAAAACTGATTTTCATAAGACAATGACCAAACACTTAACAAAGACGGAGGCAGGGCATCTACCCGGGACCAGGCGGCGCCAACACCGACGCCGCATAACTAAATAACCACCAAACAGCGACCAAACATTGACAACACGATAAATATCACAGATTTACGCAATCTTTGAGATTTTTACCAGGCTTAAATCTAACAGATTTCCGGGGAAGAATATTCATTTTGGCGCCGGTTCTAAAATTCCGGCCAATTCTACCTGCGGTTGTTTTCACGGAAAAACTTCCGAATCCCACCAAGGTTACATCTTCGCTATTTTTAAGCGCTTCGCCCATTACGCACACGAACGAATTTATTGCTTTTTCGCAATCGGATTTTGTAAGCCCGCTATCGACGGAAAGAGCATCTACCAACTCAGATTTGTTCATTATAATCTCCATATCATCACTTTCCGGAGTCTGAACGTTTTAAAAATAAAAATCAATAGATAAGTTTTTGTCGGGCACAATTTTTTGGCTAAAAATGCCAATAAAGTGTCATTTCTCAGAAATAGTTTATCCCCATTGATTTTTTTACCTCATTAAGCGTCATTTTTGCAACAGTTTCGGCCTTTTGGGTACCATCCATGCATATTTCCAATAAATTTTTTCGGCTCAAATGGCTTCTTTTTTCGCGTATAGGTAGTAACAGCTCCTGGAGCGTATCGTTCAGCAGCGATTTCAGGGTGATGTCGCCAAGTCCACCTTTTTTATATTGGGCTTTCAGGGATGATAGTTCTTCTGCATTGTCGTAGAAGGCGTCCAGATATTCGAAAACAACGTTGCCTTTTACACGCCCGTGGTCGGAAACCTTCAAATGATGTGGATCTGTAAACATGGCGTATACTTTTTCCTTTATTACCCCGGGGGCATCGCTCAGGAATATTGCGTTATTCAGCGATTTACTGGCCTTCGCCTTGCCGTCTATTCCTGTCAATCTCTTTGTTTTGCCGAGGCGGGCATGGGCTTCCTTGAGGCAATTGGTATTGTATATTCTGTTGAATCGACGGACAATTTCGTTGGTTTGCTCCAGCATGGGCAACTGATCTTCTCCCACCGGAACAATTTCAGTTCCGAAGGCGGTAATATCGGCCGCCTGGCTGACTGGATAACATAAAAAACCTACCGGTACCGATGGTCCAAAATTTTTATGGACTAGTTCCGCCTTTACCGTTGGATTGCGCTGCAATCTGGCAACGCTAACGAGATTCATGTAATACATGGTCAATTCACAGAGCTGAGGTATCCTGGATTGTATAAATATGGTGGATAGATTCGGATCTAATCCCACGGCCAGATAGTCCGCAGCCACTTCCAACACATTGTCGATTACCAGCTGTGGCTGTTCAAAGTAATCGGTAAAAGCCTGGGTATCTGCAATCATTATATATTGATCGCATTCATGTTGCAGCTCAATTCTGTTTTTTAGGGATCCGACAAAATGGCCTAGATGCAACTTTCCAGTAGGTCTGTCAGCCGTAAGCGCCACAGTTTTTTTCATTCTTACCTATCTCCAGATTTTCCCAATAACATGCCAACCCCATAGGTATATCAAAAAATAATAATAACTAAAACAACCATCGATTGGATTGGTGATATTCGAAAGAAGTCTAATAGTATTGTAAAGCTTCCGTAAACAGTATACCCTCAAACAATTTGCTATGAATAAAGGTTGTTATGAAAAAAGTTCTTGGAGTTATTTTATTGAGCTGCATTGCCTGTTCTCGGGTTCCGGACGCCGTTGAAGAGACGGAAGTACTCGCGCCGACAGCTGTCACGTCGGCTGATGATAATCTGATAGTGCTTGACCATTCGCTGGCACAGCATCATTTGAGCATCATTAGAAATAAGGATACGAAACCGAGTGAATTCAGGGCATCCATTAAAAAAATAGCGGAATTGCTTGTTGTTACGGCCACAAAAAATCTACCTACGGCCGATGTTGCTGTTGAAACTCCGGTGGCAAAGACAATATGTCGCCGCATTGATCCCCGTAGGAAAATTTTTGTCGTTCCTATTTTAAGGGCTGGTCTGGGCATTAGCTGTGTGGCAGAGGATATGATCCCTGATGCGAACATTCAGCTCCTTGGCATGTATCGGGATGAAAAAACGCATAACCCTGTATGGTATTATAACAAACTGCCGGCAACTTTCAGTGATACATCCAATATTACGGTATTTATCTGTGATCCGATGCTGGCCACCGGTGGCAGCGCCTACGAGACCATCAAACTGTACCTTGGGAAGGGGATTCTGGAGAAAAACATCACTTTCCTGAGCGTGATTAGTGCTCCGGAGGGCGTCAAAAGGCTCAGGGAAGCATTCCCGGAAATTAGGATAATAACGGCAAGCCTGGATCAAAAATTGAATGAGAGGGCCTATATCGTTCCGGGCCTTGGAGATGCAGGCGATAGATTTTTCAATTTCACTGCCAAGTGAACGAATCTGCTGCCAAGTATTAGACTTCTTTCGAAACAAAGATATTTCGAGGAATTTATAGGAGCATACGGAGCGCAGGACCGCAGTGTACATGTGGTACATGAGGATCCGAGCACCGAAGCGACGCAGAAATTA
>JAIRZD010000022.1 GCA_031267415.1 Holosporaceae bacterium | reverse complement strand
GTAATTTCTGCGTCGCTTCGGTGCTCGGATCCTCATGTACCACATGTACACTGCGGTCCTGCGCTCCGTATGCTCCTATAAATTCCTCGAAATATCTTTGTTTGGAAAGAAGTCTAATTTTCATTTAATATAAAATTATCGGATTCCTTCTAAAATAATCGCATGAATATTTGCGAAAAAATTTTGGAATGCGTGCGTCGGTGGCTGAGGACCGCCGGCGGTAGAGACAGGGTGGATATTTCGTCTCATCCGACGGAACCTTCGGATTCAGGTAGCCAGAATAGACTTCTTTCCAAACAGAGATATTTCGAGGAATTTATAGGAGCATACGGAGCGCAGGACCGCAGTGTACATGTGGTACATGAGGATCCGAGCACCGAAGCGACGCAGAAATTACCGAAAGAGCGCATGTTTCGAAAAAAGTCTATTTACACCTCCTTAACTAATTCTGTGCTTGCATGGGACGTTGGGTTGCTAGGAGTAAATTGTTTGTGCTGCGTTTTTTTTTAGTTGCGGCTACGGCTGTTTGTTGTTTTTTAGTCGTCGATAGGGCTTATGCTCCCATTGCCGAGAGCGCGGTCATGTCCCTGTCGGCGGCTTCGTCTCTAAAAAGTCTGGATGATAAGGATTTCCTAGGCATGGGCGGAGTATTTGCTTCCAAAGAAAAAGTAAATCTGAAAACCATTGTGTTCGATGTGGAAGAGAACATGAACCACAACGGGGCCGTCAAACTCGATCTGATCATCGTATATACCCAAGAATTGGTTAATAAACTCTCGGAAATGAGTTCCAGGGAGTATTTTAGGAGGAAAAGACAGCTAAAAAGAGATCATCCGGACAAAATAAAAATTTATCAATGGGGGATAGAGGCCGAGAAATCTCTCAGCAAGCCCATAAAAATAAAGCATGATACCAATGCGTTGACTCCGCTGGCAGCTTTCATATTTGCAGACTTCAGTTCCACCGGTGAGCATCGACACCTTGTTCCCGAAGCGCTGGAAAATATAAAACTTGTTCTCAAAGAAAATGATTTCGAGTTGGAACAAAGCGATAGCGATGTGGAAAAAAAGAAAAAAGAAAAAGAAGGTGAAGATAACGACGATGACGACTAAAATTTCCGGTAACGATACAGCTGTCCGGCTATATACGCAGCCGGAGGCTATTAGACTTCTTTCGGAACAAAGATATTTCGAGGAATTTATAGGAGCATACGGAGCGCAGGACCGCAGTGTACATGTGGTACATGAGGATCCGAGCACCGAAGCGACAGCGACGCAGAAATTACCGAAAGAGCGCATGTTTCGAAAGAAGTCTATTGTTTTTCCAAAAATTTCACCGGATTCACCGGTTTTTTGTCCTTCATGACTTCAAAATGCAGCTGCGGCTCGGCGACATTGCCGCTTTTCCCTACCCGACCAACAACATCTCCAGCTGCCACCCTGTCGCCATCCTTCACAGCCGTACTGTGCAGATGAGCATAGGAGGTTATGAGGCCGCTGCTGTGCTGGACAATGACAACATTGCCAAAATCCTCTTCCAATTTATTGCCGCTGTATATTACTGTGCCGGAGTCGATGGACCTTACCTGCGTGTCATTGGACGGTTTTATGTTAATCCCATCATTGGGGCTACCGTCAATTATGTCGCCGAAATTCGAAATAATCTTTCCTTTTAGCGGCCATATGAGCTTTCCATTTTCCCGGGACTGCCTGGCGCCGACATCAACGGCCGGTTTAACAATTTTTGGCTGAGATATCTGTCTAACTGCCGCAGTGGAAGCCGCTGCTGTGGCATCGTCATTTTCTTTCGGAGCTGTTTTTTTGCCGGAATTTGGGACTGAAATTTGCTCATCCTTCGGCTGTGCCGGAGCCGCTGCCGGCTTGACAGGAGCAGATTGAGACTCCAGAAGCTGCGGAGCATCAAAGGCGACAATTTCTATTTTTTTTTCCCCTTCTTCCTCTTTATACTCTTCCGGCGCTATTTTTTTATTCGGACGCCTGCCTTCCTCCAAGGCCAAGGGTATGAGTTCCGGATCGACCATCGTGACCGTCGATGAGCCCCGGCTGACATAGTCATTGTTATGATTGTCTGGCAATCGAAGCACCTGGTCTGGTTTTAGCCTATAGGGAGCCTTCAGGCCGTTTATGCTGGCCAAATTAGCCGGATCGACATTGTGAATATATGCCACATCATATAACGTTTCACCTTCCAATATCGTGTGGGTCGATGCCAGCGGAACATCCTCCGGGACAGCAAAGACGGCAGGCGGCCTTGCGTCGGAGTCCAACCTCATTTCCACCGGAGATGGAGCCCTACGATCACAACCGCAGGTCAACAACATTGCTACGCCACCAACGACAGGAGCAAAACAACAAAATCTAGGCATTGGAAGCAAATAATTCCTCTAGTTTGTCATCGCGGCCATTAAATTCATGTCTACAATGAAGGGCCGTAACGGTTATGTATTTTTTTTCAGCCAGAATTTTAGCATCGCTGCCGTCTTCGAGGTTTTTTTCGTCATAGGAGGAGTGGAGCCAGTAGTATGGGTCATCCGTCGGATCCAGTTTTTTATGCACATTCCACGTGTGTTCCAGGCGACCTTGTTTTGCCACCCTTATTCCGCAAATATCCCCCATCTGAGCTTCTGGAAAATTAATATTCATGCATACGCTCCTCGGCCACTTGAAATTCATGAGCTTTTTTATGATGCTAGGCAGAAAATAATCAGCCAGAGGAAATTTCCGCAGATCATTGGGATTCTTGCAGTCCTGGCTGATGGCGATGGCCTTTATATCCTGGGAGGCAGCCGCGAAAGCAGCTCCCACAGTGCCAGATATTCCAATAAAATCCGCTATGTTAGATCCATGATTAATGCCAGACAGCACCAGGTCTGGCTTTTTATCACCCAGTATTTCGCCTATGCCCATGAGGACGCAATCAGCCGGCGTACCAGTAACGGAAAACTTTCTCGGCGACAACTGTTTTACACGCAGCGGAGTATTAAATGTTACCGAAAATCCCTTGCCGCTCTGGCCCACTTCCGGTGCCACAACCCACACATCCGGCGTAATGGAATTGGCTATACGTTCCAACGCCTTAATGCCATCGGCGTTTATGCTATCGTCGTTGCTTATTAAAATCCTCAGAGTCGATAAGGGCTGGCTACTGCTCTTCATTGTATCTCCCAGATTGGCTGTATAATCAATAAACTGTCCCAGTCTAGCATATTTCCATAAAATTTGTATAACTGATTTTAAGCCACTGTTCCCCTGGCATTAGACTTCTTTCGAATATCCACCATAGTTGCTTTTTAGCTACATAATGTGCTACTGTCCGTGGAGGTTAGATCGTTGTTTTGGTGGAGTTAAGTGATTGTCTATTGGGATCTCCAAGAATGTTCGACTGGTGTTTGGCTGTGTCCTTTTCGCAGCAGGTTATTGGCCAATTATTGATCATTTTAGATCCATCGGAGGCGGCGATGGTGGCAGCGTAGACATCAGTGAATACGGTTTCGTAGCCGGGTGCTCCGGAGAATTTTCGCTATTGGAGCCCGTGGTAGACCTGCGGTTCGCCGAAATTTACAAAAAACTTCTTCCATCCGTGGTGGAAGACATGACGGATGGCCCATCCGACCTGGTGGCTTTGTTGTCACCATCTTCGGCAATCCCTGTGGAGACCGTAGATGTAGTCGGAGATGTGGATGACGCCGGGCAGGTTGCGGCGGTTTCTTCCCCCGCCAAGGTAACAACGGTTTATCTGGCAAAGACAGTTCAGAAAGGTGATTTTGCCGGAGCAAAGGTGGCAGCCGGCAAGATAAAATCGAATTTCTATGTGGATGCCCGTAATGCCGGTATTCCGGCTGCGGTTGTGGACTCTGTGATCAAAAATTTATCGGCAAAGGTTGATTTTCGCCGCTCGCTGCACCCGGGGGACGCCTTTGAAATTATGTATGACGCAAAAAACAGGTTAGTCTGCTCGAAAATAACGACAAAACGTCGTGAATTTTCTGTATATAGCTATCCTTCCGGCAGCGGCTCCTCCTATTTTTTGGCCAACGGAGAAAAGGCCATCCAGCCGGCAATTTCCAACAACAGCGCCACCTTTGGGCCGCCGCTATTGGGAAAATTGAGCATATCCGACGGATTTGGACGTCGCCTGCATCCAATTACCAGACGTCCGCATGATCATGCCGGGGTTGATTTTAGAGCACAGGTTGGAACCCCGATTATCGCAATCTACGACGGAGTGGTTACCCGCGCTTCCTACTATGGGGGCTACGGCTATTGCGTGGATCTGGATCATCCCAATGGATATTCAAGCCGCTATGCACATCTTAGTAGAATTAATGTAAGGCACGGGCAAAAAGTGAGGAAAGGTCAGGTGTTAGCCCTGAGTGGAAGCTCTGGGTTGGTCACTGGCGCACACTGTCACGTGGAATTGGCCAGGAACAAAGTGGTTATCGATCCTTTTAGCGTAAAAATGATGCCGGTAAAAAAAACTGAACCTGCCAGGGTCGCCAATGCTGCCGCCTTCCAGTCACATGTAAATATGGTAAACGGGGCCATGCGCGAAGCCCGATAGGAGGGGAGGATAGGAGGATTGCAGAATTGAGTAGTTTCCAGGCAACATTTCCCCATAAAGACTCGGAGCTGGAGCCAATTTTGAGTGCCGAAACAGTGAGTTATCACTACGGCAAGCATCACTGCGGCTACGCAAAAAAGCTAGGTGCGCTGCTGGAAAACACGCTTTTTGCCGATCAATCACTGGATGAAATTATTGTCCAATCCAGGGGAAAGAATCCTCAAATATTCAACAACGCGGCACAGCTTTTTAATCACGACTTTTATTGGAAATGCCTAAAGATATCGACAGCGGAGACCCCGCCGGAGCCCTTCCGCTCTGTTGTGGTAGGTCAATTTGGCTCATTTGAGGATTTTGCGAACCAATATGCCGAAACTGCCAATGCGATGTTCGCCAGCGGGTGGAGTTGGTTAATTTGGGAAAACGGAAAGCTGTCGTTCATTAATACGGCCAATGCCGAAACCATACCAGGTACTGCAGCTGTGGCTGTTTGTGTCATCGATCTATGGGAGCACGCCTACTATATAGACTATCGCCACGATAGGGCGCTGTACATCAGCAAAATTATTCGGAACGGCCTGAATTGGGAATTCTGCAACAACATCGTGGCCAATCAGCTAGCCACCAATAGCCAACCAGGAGATCACCGCTGAACCCCAACCAACGGTATAAATTCGTGGATATTCTTAGCGGTCATGTTCTTTATCTCTTCTTTTCCGTAGGATGCGACAACCTGTCCGTGATCCAGCACGATTATTTTATCGGAAATTTTTGCCGCAAAAAGTGGATCGCTGATACACATTAGCGTCGTTATGCGGTTGGATTTTATTATGTTTTCGGTAACCAAAAGCAATTCCTGGGCAACTTCCGAGCTGAGACCGGTTGAATGCTCGTCTATCAAAAGAACTTTCGTTCCCTTCAGAACAGCTATCAACAGGGCCAAAACCTGACGGTAGTGGGCCGGAATATCGCGGACCTTTTCGTCCATTAGCTCTTCCATTTCCATGAAATTGAGCTGCTGCAGCTGCTGTCGGAAAGATTCCCGAACAGCGTCGTCGTAGGCATTGATCAATGCGCTGCAGGACTGATGATGCCGGCTGGCCACCACCAGATTCTCCAGAACCGTTAGATTTCCAGCGGTGCTGGTATTTTCTTCGTAGAATACCGTTGAAAAATATTCGGCTCTCTGGGAAATGCTGTGGTCGGTGATGTCGACTCCGTCCATCACCAGGCGGCCAAAATTTGGTGACATGTGCCCGGCCAAAAGACGTAGCAGAGTACTCCTTCCGCTGCCGTTATGTCCCAGTATCGAGGTAACTTCACCATCGTTTAGGGAAATGTCTATGTCGTGCAGCGCAACTTTTTCCAATCGTGAATCCGGGAAAAAGATTAAAAATATATTTTCCAAATTAACCATGGGTACGCCTCTTAGCGAGGAGGGGAAAATTTTTCAGGTTTGTGAGCAGCATGAGAACGCCAAGGACAAGGGCAGTTATCAGACCGTCATAGGTGGAGCCGCCCAATTTTGTTCCCACCATCACATATACCACCGAAGCGATCAGAAATTTATAGCATATGGCTCCCAGGATACATCCACCCAATGCGCCACGAAACGTCTTGGGGGGCAGAAATTTTTCAGCGACAATCAGGGTAGTTACGCCGAAAATCATCGATCCGGACCCCATGGTCACACTGAAAACACCGGTAATTTTTGCGATGAGAACGCCGGCTATGGCAGATAAAGAATTACCCAACGACAGCGCCATCCTCCGAGCCAGGTTCACATCGATGCCCAGAGATTCGGATACGATTTCTCCGTCGCCGAAAACCCGCATCCCCAATCCATACTCGGAATGGAGAATTTTACAAAAAAGATAGGCCGTCACAGCGACGCTGACGAGGGTTACAAAAAATGTCTGAACTGCGGAAAAATTATCCTTAATAAGCGCCGAGCACTGCTGGGCATCCACGTTATTCAGACCGGAACATGTTTTTACGAGAATACTGCTCACCAGGGTCACCGTTATGATACCAGCGACTACCGGTTCCAGACGCACGCTGTTTATCATGGAAGACGTAACAAGCCCCACCAGGGCCCCCAAAAAAATGGCCACAGCTCCGGATAGGTATGGATCGTATCCCATCAGCACCAGGACCCCGTAGGAGCAGCCGCCCAGAGAAACGCTGGCATCGCAGCTCATATCTGTTATTTTCATTACGCTGGAGCTCAAAAAAACGTTCAGTCCGATAAGGGAAAATGCCAACGACAGAGAAAGAATGTCCAGCAGATTATCCAATGCCAGCATAAATGACTCCCCCATACAAAAACTACAACCCAGAGGCCCGGAGCGGAATCCCCGACCAAGAGCCTCGAATCAAGAACGGAACGGCCACTGCGCCAATTTTTTCCGTTCGACCAGGTGACGGCTTCGGTCGTTATTATCCGATTCTATCTCCGTCACCACATTCCCCTTCCTATCTATCAACAGCGGCCATTCCGCCACTTTTCCTGCGGCTTTCTGCCTCGATTTTCCACTGCCGATCTACTGATCTACCGATCTACCGATCATCCTATCTATTATCCCCTACCCGCCCATCCGGAATTTACACGAACTCCTCTGCGATATCAGCCGTCGTTTCCTTCCCGATGCGGTGCGCGTTTTTCGTCAACCATTTATCAGCGGCCACTCTCCCCGCATCTCGCAAATGCTCCAGGAACTGAATATCAGTGTTCAATTTCGACGACCATCCCAGATCCTGGAAGACTTCCTCGTCCTCGATCACATGCATATGCAGCCGTTTCATCTTCCCTTTTTCCAGAAGCCCACTATCTATCAGCTTCGTAATGAAATGAATCGAACGCATTTCCCTTACTATTGAGGTATTGTTCGTGATCTCATTCAATCGATCACCGATTTCCACAGCCGTGGTAGGAAGTCGATTCCGGTGGGTTGGATTCAGTTTTATGATCATTATATCCGCTGTATTGCACTCATAGATCAGCGGGAAAATCGCCGGGTTACCAATGAAACCACCATCCCAATAATACTCTCCCTTCACCAACACCGCCGAATGGATAGTCGGCAGACAGGCCGTAGCCAGAAGAGCGTCAGTGCACAGCTCTTTGTTCGGGAATATTTTTATTTTACCGGTGTAAACATGCGTCGCCGCCAGGAATACCTTTACCAACCGATCATCTCTCAATTTATCAAAATCAAACAACTGATTTATTACGTCTTTCAGCGGATCTGCGCCCGTCGGATTCAACTGGTACGGGGAAAGCAGCTTGCTAATGAAATCGAAAAACAGGAAGCCCGGCGAATTATGCATGGTGTACTTACCTGCCAACACATCCATTACACCTGGTTTAAAGATGCTCGTCCGCCCAGCCTCTGACATAACCCGCCAGTACTTATCCAGCAGCTCTCTACCACCTTCGTTCCCGGATTCCATGATGCCCTGGGCCGTTGCAACAGCGTTCATACCACCTGCGCTTGTCCCTGAAACACCCTCTATTACTAGATCCTTTTCCTGCAAAAGCCGATCCAGCACCCCCCAGGTGAATGCTCCGTGCGCTCCTCCACCCTGCATCGCGATGCTAATCCTTTTCTTCCCGTCGTTAATCGGCTCCAGCTGATTAATATCAGATTTTTTATTCATAACCACTCCTTTTTATAACACCTATCATTGACATTAAAGACCAAATTAGTTAAAAAAAGGTTTGGATTCTTCCAAAGTTGGATAAATTTTCAGAATTTTATCGAAACCGCTCATTTTAAAAACAGCAAAAATTTTGTCAGGCATATTTACCAGGGCCAAAACCCCCTTGGTGGCTGTCAATTTTTTCCCAAGCATAAGAACGACCCTCAGTCCGGCACTCGATATGTAATCGATCTCCCCGAAGCTAATTGCTATTTTTTTGTTTTTCTCTGCCGCTGCCATGACGGAATCTTCGAAGGCCTTGGCAGTGGAGGTATCCACCCTTCCAACGGGTGTTAATATTGTAATACCGCCGTTTTCTTCTGTTTTCACTTCCATGTTATTCTCCCTGTTTGTTATGGATGGAAATTTTTATATCTAGCTTATTTTTGTCGTCAATTCTTGAATATTCAACGACCTCCGATAATTGTTTGACTATGAATATGCCTAACCCTCCTATTTGCCGCTCCTCGATGGATGATTCCGTATCCGGATTCTCCAATGACAATGGATCAAACGCTATGCCGTTATCTATTAGACTTATGTTGATCCAATCGTCATTTTTCTCAATTTTCATGGTAAAATTATGCTCACCGCCGTCCGGGTAGGCATAATTTATGATATTGGTGATCATTTCATCCAATATCAGCGCCACATCGTGGTACTTTTCCTCCGAAACATCGTTCTCATTACAGAATTTTTGTACTTCGTCGCAGATGCGGCTTATTTCGTTGATATTGTTTTTTATATCAAACTGCATCAGAAACACCTCCAATCTTGTACTTTACGCATAATGTGGTTATGTCATCCGACTGGGGAGCTCCATCCGCAAATCGGCGAATTGATTTAAGGATTTCTGCCGTAAGTTCTTTTGTCCCGTCGTTGGCATGCTCCCCCAAAACAGCTGCGAAGCGTTCATAGTCATATTCTTTGCCAAGTTTATCCGCCGCCTCCGGAACGCCGTCTGTATAAAGAAGTATGGTTTCGTTATCCACGAAGCTATGTTGATGATCTACGAAATCAACGCCATCAAATATTCCAAGGGCCATGCCGGGATCGCACTCGAGGAATTCCGGCGCCTGCCCGGGACGCAGCGACGCTATCGGCAGATGTCCGGCGTTGGTATAAATGATCTCGTGTTTTTCCATGTCCACAATGCCGTACATGGCCGTGACGAACATGGTGGTGACATTTTCCTGGCATATCATGAAATTTACGTGCTTGAAGCACTCGGCCGGTGACGCATATACCCGGGAAAGAGATTTTATGAGGGTTTTGGCGATGGTGGCGAACATCGCAGCCGAAACGTTTTTCCCGGATACGTCTGCCATAACTACGCCTAGTTTCGTCTCGTTCAGCCAGAAATAGTCATAAAAATCGCCTCCCACTTCAGCGGCTGGAGTGGTGTCAGCATAGAGATCTATGCAACCTTTTTTCACCACGTTACCAGGCAGAATGCTCCTCTGCAATTTAGCTGAAACGTCCAATTCATCGGAAATGGCTGACAATCTCTTGTTGGTGGCTTCCGCCTGTTTGAGTCCGGCGACAACCTTGGCCGTTTTGCCCAGTGTGTCGGATAAATCCTTAAAATCTATTGGTTTTATGACGAAATCATGGGCTCCACCACGCATAACAGCCCTCAGAGTGCTCATGTCTCCGTAGGCAGAGACCACCACGGACTTCATCAGCGGATATTTTTCTTTAAGATGGCTAATGAAGCTTATGCCGTCCATACCATCAACATTTATGTCCGAAAGAAAGATATCGAATGCTCCATCCTGCAGCTGTATCTGGACTTCATCCATGCAGGTGGCATAGGAAAATTCGTAGCTATTGTCTGCTATCTGATGACGGAATTTCTGGGTAAAGAGATCCTGTGTATCAGGCTCATCATCCAGCACCAATATTTTCGCCCCGGTAGCCACTTAATACCTCTCCAAAAGATGCTATAGTTCCCAATGATTACATGAAAAGGTTTACAATTTATGACCACATCCAAAAATCCAAGGGAAATCGTGCTGGATACGGAGACAACAGGCCTCAGCTGCGCAGATGGCGATAGAATTGTCGATCTGGCCTGCATTGAATTAATTAATCACATTCCCAGCGGTAATAGCTATCAGACCTACATCAATCCACAGAGACTGATGCAGGAGGACGCCACCGCCATCAGCGGTATAACAGACGACCTTCTGGCGGATAAACCCACATTCCGGGAAATAGCCGACGATTTTCTCGCTTTTGTGGCTGATGCTACATTGATAATCCATAATGCGAAATTTGATGTGGAATTTTTGAACAGTGAGCTGATTCGGCTGGATAAGCCACTGTTCCAACTAGAAAATGTCATAGATACGCTGGAAATTGCCCGCAAAAGATTCTCCAGCTCCCAGTTGACCTTGGACGCCCTCTGTCGGCGATTTGAGATAGACACCTCTGCCCGCAGCAAACACGGAGCCCTGGTCGACTGTTTCCTGCTGGCGGAGGTCTACATAAATTTACTGGGTGGGCGCCAGAGTGCCCTGTCCTTTAGCCTGGAACAAACGCTCCAACAGGAAGTAGCAGTCCAGAATCCGCTAAAAAAGTGCCGAGCCAGCAGAAATTTTCCGCCCTCGACGGAGGAAATCGAAGCCCATCAAAAGTTCATCGCAGCGGCCGGGTTAGTCCGATGGCAGACCGCCGAGGAATAGACTTCTTTCCAAACAAAGATATTTAGAGGAATTTATAGGAGCATACGGAGCGCAGGACCGCAGTGTACATGTGGTACATGTGGTACATGAGGATCCGAGCACCGAAGCGACGCAGAAATTACCGAAAGAGCGCATGTTTCGAAAGAAGTCTATTCGCTGTCTATCACCGAAAACCCTTGATTAGCTTCATCTTTATCCATCTTTACCCAATGTTTTGACTTTCAGGAAGTGTTGTGCTAGTATACTAGCATAGTAGTACGAATTGGGAGATGGCCAGATGAAACCAGAGCATGATGATGATGAGAAAAATGAGGTTGATTTATTTGAAGTATTTCCTCTGATCTCAACTGCGGATGAAGCCAAGAATTTTTTGATGGACCTGTGTACCCCATCGGAAATCAACGCATTTGTCGAGAGGTGGAAGGTATGTCAATTGCTAAATCGCCAAACATTCTCCTACCGCAGGATAAAAGATTTAACCGGAGCCAGTCTAACCACCATCGGCCGGGTTGCCCGGTTTTTGCGAAATGAATCCTATGGCGGATATGACACAATGCTAAAAAAAATCGGAGAAAGGAAATGAAAAAAATCGCGTTGCTTCTGCTGGGGATTTCGTTGACCGTGTTGGCCAGCTCATTTTTTTCGGAGAAAAAAGAAAACACCATTCAGATAGGAGTATGCCAGGCTGTGGAACACGAAGCCCTGAACTCCGTGGTCCGGGGCCTGAAGGATTTTCTCGGAGGATGCGGCGGGAACTATGCCTTTGTGGAACAGACATGCCAGGGGAATATGGCCCTCGCCTCCCAGATAGTCAGTAGATTCGTTGCGGCCGGTGTGGTCCTGGTGGCTACCGTCGGCACAACGCCATCCCAATGCGCTTTTAGATTTGCGAAGGGAGGAAAAACTAGCCTGATATTCGGCTCTGTTACCAATCCGGCCGACATTTCCGCCAATCTGGCAGATTGCAACACCACCGGCGTATCAAATTTTGTCGAATTGGATCCGCAAATCAAAATGTTCAAAAAAATACAGCCGACATTAAAAAACATTGGAATAATTTACAACACCGGAGAGGCAAATTCCGCATTCATTCTGAAAAAAATGAGAGAAACCTGTCGCCGGAATGACATAGCTCTGTTGGAAAAAGGAATATCTAAACTTTCGGAGATTTCCCAGGTGGCCGCCCAACTTTCTCGGACAGCAGACGCTATTTTCATCAGCAACGACAATCTGGCCCTGAGCAGCATATCCAAAGTAATCGACGTCTGCAATAAAAGCAAGATTCCCGTTTATGTCAGCGATACCGACCAGGTGGAAAAGGGATGTTTGGCTGCGCTTGGTCCCAATCAGTATGACATCGGAGTACAAATGGGTAAAATGGTGGCGCGCGTTGCCGCCGGCGAGAACATCAATAAAATTGCCATTGAATATCCGCAATCCTGCGAACTATTCATTAACCTAAAGGCCGCAAAAAAGCTGGGAATGACCATTCCCTCCGAGATCTTGCTCCAGGCCAAGACAGTGATTGGAGAGTAACATGCTGGAACTTCAAGCGTTAATTGTCTCCATCGAGGTAGGGCTCATCTACGGTATCCTGGCCATCGGCATATACCTCACCTTTAGAACCATAAATTTTCCCGACCTGACCTGTGAAGGAAGTTTTGTGCTTGGGGCAACCATAGCATCAGTCCTCATAAATTCCGGCTGTAACCCGTGGATATCAATGGCCGCAGCCATGGTAGCCGGCGGACTGGCAGGAATCCTCACCGGAATATTGCACCTGTGGTTGAAAATAGAAGATTTGCTTGCAGGCATCATCGTCGCCTTCATGCTGTACTCGATAAACCTCAGAATAATGGGCATGAATCCGAATATCACCCTGGTGGATCAGGTGACCCTGTTCGGTGACGACAATCCGTTACCAAAAATAGTTGCCATTGTTTTCACTATAACTGCCCTACTAATGTATTTATTAAGAACGGATTTTGGTCTGGGACTGAGGTCCATAGGCCAGAACAGGCGCTTTGCCGTTGCCTGCGGCGTAAACGTAAATTCCATGGTCATCGCTGGATTGGCGACCAGCAATGCTCTCATCGGCATGTGCGGAGCCATCTACGCCAACCACCAGGGATTCTGCGATGTTTCCCAGGGCATTGGATGCCTGGTCATGGGATTGGCGTCGGTGATTATTGGCGAGAAAATAATGAAATTTTCCAATGTTTCCTGGGCCATTCTCGCCTGCGTCATCGGATCTGTGGTCTACAGACTTTTCATTGGCGTAGCCATCAACAGCGACGCCTTTGGCCTAAAGACGCAGGACCTCAATCTAATTACAGGGTTAATGATAATAGCCATGATGTCGGTGAATAAAAATGCTACAAATGATTAATATAAATGTCCGGAATGTGCTGAAGAATCTTAATTGCGCTGTTCGCAAACATGAATTCGTGCTAATTACCGGAGACAATGGCGCCGGGAAAACCACCATGTTCAACACAATTTCCGGCTGTCTAAGACCTGAGAGCGGGACCATCTTGCTGGATGGTCAAGATATCACACGCATGCCAGCCCACGGAAGGACAGCCATGATATCAAGCGTTTTGCAGGATCCAAGAGCTGGCACCGTTGGGCGTATGACCATTCGGGAAAATCTCCACATGGCTTATCTAAGAGGCAAACGCCGTGGATTAACCGTGAGCAATCTGCCGGCGCGGGACTGTCTATATGCGGAAAAACTGAAAACCTTGTCCATGAATCTGGAAAATCGCCTGGATGACTACGTTTCCGATCTTTCCGGTGGTCAACGGCAAGCTCTGAGCATTCTCATGTCCCTGCTTTCGGATTCCAAATTGCTGCTGCTGGACGAAATAACCGCCTCCCTCGACCAGCGGGCATCAGAAAACATCATAAGAATCATAAGAGAACTCATAATATCAGAGAAAAAAACATGCCTGATGATAACCCACAACATCGGACACCTGGGATCGCTGGGAGATAAAGTTTTTGTACTGCGCAACGGCGTCACCGAAGAAAAACGCGGGCGGCCATAGCCAGGCAACGGAATGCTACGTATTTTTTGGAAAAGATTAGACTTCTTTCCAAACAAAGATATTTCGAGGAATTTATAGGAGCATACGGAGCGCAGGACCGCAGTGTACATGTGGTACATGAGGATCCGAGCACCGAAGCGACGCAGAAATTACCGAAAGA
>JAIRZD010000021.1 GCA_031267415.1 Holosporaceae bacterium | reverse complement strand
GGTAATTTCTGCGTCGCTTCGGTGCTCGGATCCTCATGTACCACATGTACACTGCGGTCCTGCGCTCCGTATGCTCCTATAAATTCCTCGAAATATCTTTGTTTGGAAAGAAGTCTATTATATGCCATGCTGCGAGCGATAATTTATTGAATTTGGGCCCGATAAGGGCTACAATATTGTTTTCAGGTTTCAGGCTAATGGATGGTGCAGTATGGCTCGTATAACTATTGAGGATTGTGAGGAAGTTGTCAAAAACAGGTTTGATCTTGTAATCCTAGCGTCGCAGCGGGCTCGGCAGATTTTTGCCGGAGCAAAGATTACCGTGGAAAAGCGAGATGAGAAAAATCCGATAATTGCCCTTAGAGAAATTGCTGATCAAACTGTGTCCGTGGATAAATTGCGGGAAAAGGCCATGGAAAAGTTCAGGACATTTGTATTCGACAACGAAAATGAAGATGGGGTCGAAGAGCTGTTGGAAGAAGATACCTATAACCCATTCATCGGCTTGGATGCAAAAACGCCGGACTAGGCTATTAAAAATATGGGCGCTAGCGTGACGACAAAGTCGCCGAAAAAGCGAAAAATTTCGGAAGAAATCCAATAGACTTCTTTCCAAACAAAGATATTTCGAGGAATTTATAGGAGCATACGGAGCGCAGGACCGCAGTGTACATGTGGTACATGAGGATCCGAGCACCGAGTGGATTCCAGCAGATTTTAGGGCCTTGCCTACTTCTGGCCAAATTGCCTCATTTTTTTCCGCAGCGTGTTGCGGCTTATGCCGAGTATTTTGGACGCCTGCAGCTGATTCCCGTTTACGTGATTCAATGTAACTTCGAACATTATCATTTCAACTTCCGTTACTATACGATTATAGAGACCGGACGGGGGCAAATTGTCCCTGTGGGAGTCGAAATATTTTTCCAGACTTTTTTTTAGAATATTCGATACCCCATGCTCAAATTGATCGACATTATCTTTTGGCTGCACAGCTAAATCCTCTTCTTTCTCATCACAGATCGCCACTGAGCTCACGAAATTGCTTTTCGTAGATGTCTCTCACGGCATTCTCCATGAATACAATATTGTCGCTTCTATTAATGATTTCCCTAAACCTGGACGCCCCATTAAGCCCATCACTATACCAGCAAAAATGTTTTCTGAATACTCGCAAACCTCTAGTTTCCCCATAAAAATTCAGTGTATCCTGGAAATGGCCCAGTACGATGTCCAGCTGTTCTGGCAGCGATGGCGGTGGCGTTATTTTTCCTAGCCGAACAAAATCCATGATTTGGCAAAGTCGCCAGGGTTTCCCGAGGGCACCGCGGCCCACCATGACCCCGTCGGCCCGGGATAGATCCATGGCCGTAACGGCATCCTCCGGCGTTTTTATGTCGCCATTGCATATGTACGGTATCCGAATGATATTCTTCAGCTCCGCAATTGCCGACCAGTTCGCCGAGCCGCTGTACATTTGATTTCTGGTCCGACAATGAATCGATAACATTTTTACGCCGACATCCTCAAATTTTTTGGCGAGACGTAAGAAATTTATGTGTTCTGCGTCCCATCCTAGCCTCATTTTTACTGTTACCGGAACATTTACAGCGGTTACTACGCATTCCGCAATTTTTACGGCCAATTCTTCGTCCTTCAGGAGGGCGGCGCCGGCATTATTGGAAATTATTTTGCGAGCTGGGCAGCCCATGTTGATATCTATCGCATCTGCTCCAAGATATTCGTTTAATTTTGCGGACTCGGCCATATTTTGCGGATTGGATCCGAAAATTTGTACTATTTTTGGCAGACTGGGGCTTCCGTCCACCAGGCGACCGTAGGTTCTGGGATTGCGCCGCACCATTGCTTCGCAGGAAACCATCTCGGATACAGTTGCCGAGGCACCAAATGAACTCACCAGACGACGAAATGGCATGTCGGTAATGCCGGCCATCGGAGCCAGAAAAATCGGCGTATCGGAATGAAACAACTGGAGAAAATTCATTTTTTTGGCGAAGGATTTGCTACTATTTTCCAGACGGAGCCCAGACGAGTATCCTCCACCTGGACCCCGTGCTGCAATAGCTCATCGCGGATTTTATCCGCTAACAGAAAATTCTTTTTGGATTTTGCATCGTTCCGTTCGGCGACAAGTTTGTTTATTTCAGATTCCGGCAAATCAGTTGCATATGTTTGGCCCCAGTGGTCTGGATCACCCTGCAGCAAGCCCAGGAGGGCAGCTTCGCGGCCCAGAAGACAGCGGAGACGCTCTATTTCTTTTGGATCATCGCTGCGGCGAATTTGCTCAGCAATTTTGTGGAGTTTTTGCAGCGCCAGCGGAGTATTTAGATTTTCACAGAGTGCATCCAACACCTCGCTTTTTTCCTGGGCGACATCTTCCTCATCGGCCAATGAAATATTTTCATTCGTTGACGATCGCCGCAATGCATTGTACAATTTATCAAGTGCATACTTCGATTGGGTGACAATTTGATCGGTCCAGTTGAGAGTTTTTTGGTAGTGGGATCCGAGTAGTACGTAGCGCACGACTTCTCCGTCGTGTTTTTTCAAAATATCGTTCAGTGCTATAATATTTCCCAGTGATTTGGACATTTTTTGACCATCCACCAGTAGCATGCCGTTGTGAATCCAGTGCTTAGCCATAAGACAGCCGAAAGCGCCAAAATTCTGGGCCACTTCGTTCTCGTGGTGAGGAAACAGCAAATCCTGGCCCCCGGCATGGATATCAAATTGTGGTCCAAGATATTTATGACTCATGGCCGAACATTCTATATGCCATCCTGGGCGACCTTTCCCGTATTTTGAATCAAAGGCTGGACTTCCTGGTTCGGCCGGCTTCCAGAGGACAAAATCCATGGGATCTTCCTTGTAGGCAGCCACCTCAACGCGACTACCTGCGATCATCTCGTCCAGAGTTCTTTTGGAAAGCATTCCATAGTTGGGAAGTTTTTTTACACTGAATAGCACATGTCCAGCCGCCTCATAGGCGAATCCATTGGCGATCAGTCGTTCGATAATTTCCAGCATTTCATGGATGTGCTCGGTTGCTTTTGGTTCCAGTGTTACCGGCAATACCCGTAGCAATTCGAGGTTCGCATGAAATTCAGCCGCAATTTTTGATGTTAACTCCTTTATGGAGATGTTTTCTATCCGTGCCCGGGCGTTTATTTTATCGTCAACGTCCGTGATGTTTCTCACATAAACTACCCTGGGATATAGGCGCATCAGCACCCGATACAATACGTCGAATATCACCAGCGGTCGAGCGTTGCCCACATGCGGACTGGCATAAACGGTTGGACCGCAGACATACATTCGAATATTAGCTTCGTCCAGCGGCACAAATACTTCCAGTGAATTGGATAATGAATTGTAGAGTTTAAGTTCTTTCATTTCGGTTGCTGTATTTCAATGTTTTTTACCAGGCGAGATCTTAGGCCGCCATAACCAATGATTTCCCCGATTTTTTTTAATTCTGGGCCATGTTCTAATCCAGTAATGGCCAGTCGCAGCGGTGCGAATAATTTTTTTCCCTGGCGTCCGGAAACCTGTTTCAGTTTTGATATCCAGGCATCAAAATCATCATTTTCCTCCAATGTATCCAGCATTTGTCGCAGAAAAACCAGATCCACAGCAACGGTATCTATTTCTCCACGAAAAATATTGCGCCAAAGATGCAGGTCTGCGATGGAATCAATATTGTTTCTGACGGCATACCACCAATCACAGGTAATATCTTCAAGGCCCCGATCTTTTAGACTGTCTTTTATTTCGTCGAAGTTTTTTCCCCCCAGCATTTTTTTGCTGAGCAGTTTTAGCTCCTCCATATGCAATTTCGGAGAGGCCAAATTAATGTCGTCAAAGCTAAATCTGTCCATCAATTCGTTTCTGCTATCCCGGATACTGGGATTGTGAGAAGTTCCCAAAGAGGCGAGGAAATTAAATATGGCCTCCGGCAGAATTCCGCTATCTCTCAAATGGCGCAGACTGAAAGCAGATCCGGATCTTTTGGATATCTCTTGATGATCCGGCGCAGACATCAATGGAACATGGGCGAACTCCAGATTTTTGCCCCCCAGGGCCGCAAGTATGTCCAATTGTATGGCGGTATTGGTTATGTGATCGCCACCGCGGATTACATGCGTTATGCCCAGGTCAATGTCATCCACCACCGACGTAAGTGTATAAACAAACGATCCATCAGTCCTAACGAGAATCGGATCGCTCAAACTACTCAGAGGGATAGAGATTTTCCCATGCACCAGATCCTGCCATTCCATCAGGTGGATATCGTTCAGTTTGAAGCGCCAGTAGACTGGGGTTCCAAGTTCTTCCAGGCGCCGTTTTTCGGCTGATTCCAAAAATAACGAAGAACGGTCATAGATTGGAGGAATTCCCTTCTGGGCCTGGATGTTTTTCTTGCTGGCCAGTTCTTCCCTGGTTTCATAACAGGCATACAGCCGTCCGCTTTCCCGCAACCGTTGCACTGCAAACTCATAGCAGGTCATTCGTTCCGATTGCCGATAAAACTCGTCCCACTCCAGCCCCATCCAACGGAGGTCTTCCAAAATTGCCTCCTCCGATTCTCGGGAGGATCTTTCCATGTCCGTATCATCAATTCTTAGCACAAAAACGCCGCCGTTTTTTCTGGCAAACAAATAATTGAGCAGAGCTATTTTGATGTTTCCAAGGTGCAGGAAGCCCGTCGGAGAAGGTGCAAATCTTACTCTTGGCGGACTACTCATGAGGAACCGGCGTCGTCGTTGGCTGGCTTTTTTACTAATTTTTCCCACCAACCGCTTTTTTTAACGCTTTTACCCGGTCCCCTGTTGATGATGTTTTCTGTGCCTGTCCGAATCAGGGTAACCTCTTCATCTATGACTTTTTTTGCGCTATCCATGGTACCAACCCCGGAGGAATGCCCCTCTGTGGGAGTTGAAACAACAGACGGCGTCTGTTTTCCCTGCGGAATCGCCGCTTCGGAAGATGGCTTCTTTCTCCGGGTGTCTAATTCCACGTTATTCCGGGGGCGTCGATTATATCGTCGTCTACCAGTGTTTTTTTCAGAAACCGGCGGCACAGCTGGCTTTGGAGATTCGTCGATGACATTGACCTGTTCACTAATACCGCTGGCTTCGACCGATTCCACCACAGCTTCATTCGCCTCACCAATTATCATCGGCACTGCGTCGCCATTGGCGATAGCTCCATTAGAGTTGGGGAACGGCGGCTCAGCTGCAACAACCGCAGCAACTTCCACAACGTTTGTCGCAACTTCGCTGTCGGGTGAAGCCTGCTCCCCCGCGATCCTATAACGCCGCAGGCGACGATCTAATCCAGAAGCTTTCCGTCCTGGATGCTTTTCCGTTGCCACTGGTTGTTTGTCTGTTGCCACTGGTTGTTTGTCCGTTGCCACTGGTTGTTTGTCTGTTGCCACTGGATGCTTTTCCGTTGCTACTGGTTGTTTGTCCGTTGCAAGTGGTGGTTTTTCTGAATCGTTGGCATTTTCAACATCTGCCGATGGAATGGATCTTGGTATGCTGCTGATGCGGAAATCAAACGGAGACATGGCACTGTCTATGGTAAAATTAAGTTTTAGTCCATGACCTTCCAGGCCGGATATGAATTCTTTTTTTCTGTTCAACAGGTACAAAATTACATCCTGGGGCAGGACGATGGATACATCTGCGTTGTCCAGGGCGAAACAGGCTTCCTCTATTTTTCTCAACATCTGCAAAGCAATCGCCTCTCCGGACCACACCGAACCAGTGCCACGGCAATGTGGACACGTTACCATATTGACATCCGTAATGCTGGACCGTAGCCGTTGTCTGGAAAATTCCAGCAGCCCGAAATTCCCTATGTTGCCCACCTGAATTTTTGCTTTATCTTCCCTTAGAGCTTCCTTCAGGCATCGCTCCACCTGGGACTGGTAGCGTTTTTCGTCCATATCGATGAAATCCACTACTATTAGTCCACCCAAATCTCGTAGACGACACTGGCGCGCTATCTCACTGGCTGCTTCCATGTTGGTTTTTACGGCTGTTCCGGCAATGTTTCGTTCCCTGGTGGACCGCCCGGAGTTGACGTCTATGGAAACCAGCGCCTCCGTCGTATTTATCACAAGATAGCCCCCGGATGGCAAATCCACTCTTGTGGAATATATCTGGTTTATCTGGTCGTTAATCTTATATTTGCTGAACAGCGGAACTTTTTTATCGTTGTATAATATAACCTTTTTTGCGTGGGATGGCATAAGTTTTCTCACGAAAGCCTTGGCCGTTTTGTGGGCGTCTTCGCCCTCAACTATTATGGACTCTATGTCCCGGGCATAGAGATCGCGGATGGACCTTTTAATGATGCCAGCCTCTTCATACACAAGGCAGGGCGCCGTGGATTTTAGTGTTGTTTCTCGAATTTCATCCCATAAATTTTTGAGAAAATCGAAGTCTTTTTTAATTTCCGCCTTGGAACGCCCAATACCGGCCGTGCGGATTACGGTGCTACCATTTTTTATATGTAACCCGGAAACTATGGATTTTAGTTTCTGGCGATCGGCGTGATTGGACACTTTTCTGGAAACGCCGCTGCCTTTCGACATGTTCGGCATGAGGACGCAGTACCTTCCGGCCAGGGAAATGTATGTGCTCAGGGTCGCGCCTTTGTTCCCGCGTTCCTCCTTGGTTACCTGCACCAGCATTATTTGACGTTTTTTTATGACTTCCTGAATCTTGTAGCGCCGGTAAAACTGATAGCGAAGCCGCGATATTTCCCGGGGATCAAGTTCTGCATCTTCATCGGTTGCCGCTTCGCTGGCCCGGGCAGCAACGGCGTTCTGAATACATTCTTCCAGCTCGTCCCGGTCACCGATGGGAATTTGAAAGTAGTCCGGATGTATTTCGCTAAATCCTAAAAATCCATGTTTTTCACCGCCGTAGTCGACGAAGGCAGATTGCAGCGAAGGTTCTACTCTTATGATCTTCGCCAAATATATATTGCCCCGAATTGGAGCCTTGGATGGCGTTTCGAAATCGAATCTATCTAGTCTTTCGCCATCAATAACAGCGACCCGGATCTCTTCTGCATGCGCAGAATCTATCAGCATATTTTTTGACACAAGTTACTCCACTATTAACACTTTAAATATTCCTAAACTTCATGGTCCGATGGAAATAGTCAAATAGTACGGTTTTTATTAAAATTCTTCATACACAGCGCCAATAAACCAGTCATATTTTTACTTCCAACAACCGGCGAGGGCACAGACTTACCAAGAAAATCTTCAAAAGACACACTCTTAAACACTCTCCACCGCGCAGCCGCCCACAAAGCCAAGCTCCATGGATATGCCGACACCGCAAAAATTATAAGAGAAGTAATTACACTTCCCACTGGCGTGATGCTAGCACGTTTCCACGGCATATGCCATAGCATGCGCCATCAAATTCTTGGGTTGTATTTGGATTCGTTAGCAAGCCATTCAGATGAAATAAGACCGATGCCGGAAACTGCGCGTCGAAATTTCAGTGGCCCGCGACTTGCAAGCGATTGTATTACATGTGATAAACTAATGCACATTGACTTTTATCTGCATTTTACTTAGTTTATCCTGCAAATGGGAGTGGCTGTTAATGGATTTTAAGGATACGGTGTTTCTGCCTAAAAGCGATTTTCGCATGAGGGTTAATTTGCCTGAAAGCGAGGCAAAAATACAAAATTACTGGGAAAGCATGGGGCTGTACAGCCGCTGTCGATCGATTGTCGCCGGCGCTGACAAATTCATTCTTCACGATGGTCCGCCGTTTGCCAATGGGACTCCCCATGCCGGCACAGCCATGAACAAAGTGCTGAAGGACATGGTGGTGCGTCTGAAACAAATGCAGGGATTCGATGCGGAATTCGTGCCTGGATGGGATTGCCATGGTCTTGCGATCGAATGGAAGGTGGAGGAAAACCTCCGGGAAGAGGGCAAAAATAAAGATGACGTTCCAGTACCAGAATTCCGCGACATGTGTCGGAAATTTGCTGAGCACTGGATAGATGTCCAGCGGGAAGGCTTTAAAAAATTGGGAGTCAACGGAGACTGGGAAAATCCCTATCTGACAATGAATTCCGGAGCCGAAGCCGCTGTAATTCGAGTCATGGGACGGTTCTTGCTGGATGGGACCGTATATCGTGGCGAGCGTCCAGTTTTCTGGTCCGTTGTGGAGAAAACAGCTCTGGCCGACGCCGAAATAGAATATCTGGAGAAAAAATCCACCAGCATTCATGTGGCTTTCCCAATAAAATCCGCCGGCGTCCCCTTTTTGGAAGGTGCCTCCTGCATAATATGGACAACAACTCCATGGTCTATTCCCGGCAACAGGGCGATTTCCTATGCTAAAAACATCGTTTACGCGGTTTTTGAGTCCGGAGCCAGGAAATTTGTTGTGGCCCGCGATCTGATCGAAAATTTTTCCCAGGCGACCGGTTTGGAATGCAAAATTATTCAGGAATTTAGCGGTGAATTGCTGCAGAATGTGGTATGCGTCCATCCACTGGAGCGATCAGGCTATGATTTCGATGTTCCACTGCTGGCCGGCGAGCATGTGGATGCCAATTCCGGTACTGGGTTGGTACATACGGCTCCGGAACATGGCGTGGACGATTTTTACATATGTCGCAGGTACGGTGTTCCGCTTCCACACACCGTCGACGACGGCGGCCTATACTATGATCATGTGCCGTTGTTTGCCGGCAAGCACGTGTTTAGGGTTGAGGAGGAATTACTGCAAGCGCTGGAAAATGCCGGTGCTTTGCTGTCAAAATTGGTCTTGACCCACAGTTATCCGCATTCCTGGAGATCCAAGGCTCCATTGATCTATCGCACAACTCCCCAGTGGTTTATCAGCATGGATAACACCGGATTACGCAAAAAAGCACTGGCGGAAATAGAAAAAATCTGCTGGATACCGAAGCAGGGCTATAATCGCATAAAATCGTTCGTGGAAAACAGGGGGGATTGGTGCATATCACGTCAGAGGGTGTGGGGAGTGCCGCTGCCAATATTTGTCCATAGAAAATCCGGAGATTTGTTGCGGGATGAGGATGTGCTGAACCGCATCGCCGATATTTTTGCCTCGGAAGGATCAAACGCGTGGTTTTCCCAGGATTCGGCATACTTTCTTGGAAATAAATATGATCCCGCCGACTACGAAAAAATAACCGACACCATGGACGTATGGTTCGAAAGTGGTTCCACCTATTCCCATGTGCTCCGGGACCCACAACATCCGACGCTGCAGGCGGACTTATATCTGGAAGGCTCGGATCAACATCGCGGATGGTTTCAGCATTCTCTTCTGAATTCCTGCGGAGCCTTCGGCAATTCGCCATTCAAATCAGTCCTTACGCATGGATTTATCGTGGATGAACAGGGAAGAAAAATGTCCAAATCCATCGGAAATACCATAACTCTGGACGAAGTGGTTCAAAAATGGGGCGCAGATATTTTCAGAATGTGGGTCGCCAGCAGTGATTACACCGGCGATCTGAAATTGGGAATGAATATCCTCAGACAATTGGAAGATGTGTACCGCAAGCTGAGAAATACTCTGCGATACATATTGGGGGCGTTGGATGGCCACAATGAAAAATCTGACGCGGTGGAATATGACCGCCTGCCATTGCTGGAGCAGTGGATATTACACCGGCTTGGCGAGCTGGAAGCGGATCTGGATGGATGCATATCCTCCTACGACATAAATCGTTATTTTTCTAGCGTTTATGCATTTTGCGTGGGAGATCTATCGTCATTCTTTTTCGATATTCGCAAGGATTGCCTCTACTGCGATTCCCCAAACGATCCTCGGAGAATGGCCTATCGTTCTGTGTTGCATACGCTATTCCAACACCTGATTAGGCGGTTGGCACCCATAATCGCTCACACGGCTGAGGAAGCATGGCGCCTGTTCTCGCCGGCGGATACCAGCGTACACCTGCAAACATTTTTACCTCCGGAAAAAAAGTGGACAAATCCATCGCTTGGGGAACAATTTAGCAAAATCAAAGAAATACGTCGGGCCGTGACATCCGCGCTGGAAATCGCCCGAAAGGATAAATTGATCGGATCTGGTCTCCAGGCTGCCGTTACATTGTTTGATCCGGATGGAATTATCCCACTGGGCAGCGAAGAATTCTGGCAGGAGGTAACCATAACATCCGCCGTAAAATTCTCGTCTGCTGCCATTCCGGATGCTGCGTTTGTGGGGGAGGGTCTGGCTAAAAATATCGGCATCGTCGTGGAGATTGCGCCGGGAGAAAAGTGCGAGAGATGTTGGAAGTTCTTTACCGATCCCAATGGAGATAAACATGGAGATAAGCTATGTGTCCGGTGCCAAAAAGTTTTAGTTCCACAAAATTAGCAACTTTTCTGGCTTTTCTCGTAATTGCCGTGGATCAGAGTTCCAAATGGGCTGTGCTGGAATTTCTGGAGCGCTATAGGTTGGTGCGCATATTCCCGTTTTTCAACATAACGGTTGTAAAAAACACAGGTATTTCTTTTGGGGTCTTCAGTGAAACCGTGCACCCCATCATTCTGATTCTCGTATCCACCGCCGTTGCCGTATCGCTGGTGTTATGGACCAGCAATAATATTCACTATCGATTGCCAACGGTGTTGATAACCAGCGGAGCCATAGGGAATATTCTGGATAGAATTTTTTACGGCTACGTGGTAGACTTCCTGGATTTTCACATTTGTAGTTACCATTGGCCGGCATTCAATATTGCTGATGCGGTCGTTGTGGTGGGGGCAGCTCTGTTGGTGCTTGTTACCCATCGATGTGGAGATTGGCGGTGACTATATTCATTGGAGAAAAAAATGAAATGTGGCGTATGTTTTTTCATAAATTTAGTACTTTTATTACTTTTTGGGTGTAGTAATTACGAAAACGACACCATAGATGCCGAGGGTATGAAGAAGGTGAATAGATTGTTGATTCCGCCGGTGACCAGCAAGCCAGCCTCTTCCGTTGGGAAGGGAAATAAAGTGCAGCAGGCTTTTGATCACCAGGCGGCCTCGGGAATCGATACTACGGAATCATGATGTTGGAGGTTGTTTTGTATTAGTTTTTTTAGCTATGGAGTAAACGTGATGTTGAAAAATCTTGCTTTTACTTTGTTTTTGCTGTCCTGCGGTAATGCAGGCGCCGAACAAGTTCGACAAAATATCGAGCATATATTGGAAAATGGCCTGCGGGTCGTGCTGGTGGAAACTACTGCGACCAATGTGGTGCGGGCTGCCCTCTGCGTTTCTGCCGGGAGCGCCGACGAAATAGATAAGGTTGGGACGGCAAACCTGCTGTCGAAGGTGCTGGCCGCAAAGTTCATGACCGGTATGAATGACAATTCTGTGCAATACGCTTCGGAAAGTAGTACGTCGGTCGGCTACGACCAGAGTATATATTACTTCTGCGGTACAGTGGGAAATTTGGGATCCTTTTTGAAATCCTTCGGAGGGCTGTTAAACGATTCTTCCGTTAGCGATGGGGACATAGAAGAGGCGAAGAAAGCTGTGCTGCGATCAATAGCTACTAGCAATGAGAAACTCCTCGATCACTCCGTGGCCACACGGGAAGCTCGAAAATGCATGTATTGGCATTCCGGATATGGTCCAGACGGAGAAGGTACGGTGGATGGTGTGCAGTTGATTTCTCCGGAAGACGTGATGAAATTTAAAAATAGTCACTACTCTCCGGAAAATGCGGTGTTGGTCCTGTGCTTTGATCCGAACAAGGTGAATCCGAAAAATGTTATGGCCTTGGTGCAGCAGGAGTTCGGTCAGCTGTTAAAGGCTCCGAATGTCAAGGAGGTTCGACTGCAGGAACCGGATCATCATGGCTCGGTGGTTACGATAATGAAAAGTAGCGACCAGGTGAGTGTTCCGGTGGTTGAACTCTACTACCACGTTCCGAATTTTAATAAGCAGCGGGCGAGGGCGCTGAACACAGAGGTGTACCTGAGGTATCTGGATAAGGCGCTGCATAAAAGTTTGGTGGTGGATCTGAAAGTGGCGACCTCCATAGCATTTACCTACGCCCTCTGGAATAAGGATAGTGGGGATTTCTGTGTTTCTATTACGCTCGGAAAGGGCATAGAGTTGAATGAAGCCCTGACTGCAATTACTTCGGAGATAAAATATATTGCATCGGAAAATATAAGCAAGGAGCAGTTGGGAGAAGCCACGCGGTTGGTGTTCGGGGCTAATAGCTACGAGGGCGTGGATATTGGGGATGTCCTGGATAAACTTATGCAGCGGTTGGGAGCTGGACAAAGTCTGAACTCCCTGAAGGGGATAGGGGAAGAGGCAAACAAATGTTCGCTGGGCGAGGTGTGTAAGCAGGGTCGCGATATCTTTTCCAAGGATCCTGCTGTTATTTGTATTTTGAAGCCGCAGCCACCAGCTGCCGGTGGTAGTAGTAGCGCTCAATGATTTCGCAGCATATTTTGCCGATGGCGAATGAGGTCGATTATGGAATGTTTTCGGATATAGCTCAATTAGATTGCATTTCCATAGTCGGCGACGATAGGGATCTATGGTTTTTAGAAAACGGCCGCCTGCTGCAATGGCTATTTGCCCGTCGCTTCATGGTCCTGGGGACCGGCGGATCCAGCCTCGGTGGCCGCTGTATCGCTGAATTTTCTCGCCAAAAAGAAAATGTGACGTTCGTAAATAATCTTGATCCCCGGACGATGGCGAAAACTCTGGATGAAATTTCCGACGATGTTAATTTCCTATGCATATCAAAATCCGGCGAAACCCTGGAAACTATTTCACAACTTCTGCTGATCATAGACTCTTTAAAAAAGTCCGGGGAAACAGCGGCGGGGCTTGCGGATAGGGTTGTCGTCATCACGGATACGGAGACTTCTTCACTGCGAACCATAGCCCTCGAGTACAATTTTTTCTGCGTCAATCATCCCAGGAGGATTGGTGGAAGATTTTCGATTTTTTCGGCCGTAGGTATGCTGCCGGCGCTGATTTGCGGAATCGATCCCATGAAAATCAGGAAAAGCGCCAAAAATTATCTGGATAACCACTTCAAGGCGGCCGTGGACGGTGCATTTTTCATCAGAGAAAATCATCCGCTGCATGTTTTCTTCATATATTCCGATCAGTTGTCCTATTTTGGGCAGTGGTTAGCGCAGCTCTACGCGGAAAGCACAGGAAAAAATAATCTGGGCATAACTCCTCTGCTGGCCAGTGGATCCGTCGACCAACATAGTCAGTTGCAGTTGTATTTGGCTGGTCCCAGGGATAAGAGTTTTACGTTTTTTCTGGAAAAACAACAGACAGATCTGAATATTCCGTCCACTTTTATCCCGCCGCAGTTCGAATATTTAAAGCACAAAAATCTCCAGGATATTTTCGCAGCCCAGTATAAGGCTACCTGGGAATCGCTGCTGAAAACACAGCTGCCGATCCGCCGCATAGAATTCGACGCGGTAACTCCGGAAATTCTCGGGGAGCTTTTCATGCATTTTATGCTGGAAGCAATCATGGTGTGCTCTCTGCTGCAGGTAAATGCTTTTGATCAACCGGCGGTGGAACGAGGCAAAAAAATTACCCGAGAGCTGCTGGGTAGAACGTCATGATAAAATTTGATAAAATGCAGTCCAATGGCAACGATTTTGTCATGGTGGATGAGACGCAGCTGCTCATGCCGTCCTCTGACATCGCAAACTTTTGCGTTTCCATGGGGGCCAGGAAAATTGGCGTAGGCTGCGATCTGGTGACGTTGTATAACTCTGATGCCGAGATGATTCGCGCGTCTTTTTTTAACTCCGATGGCAGCGCAGCGGAAATTTGCGGTAACGCAGCCTGCTGTCTGGCCATGCTGATGAAAATAAAAAATAACTGTCCTTCATCTATCCTGAAAACCAAAAATAAAACCTATGAGCTATTGGTGGAGGGGGAAAATACTGCATCTGTAAATTTTGGTTGTCCAGACGATGGCCCGGTGGCCGGCGCTGTGGCGCATTCCATGCCACAGAATCTACCGGTGGCCGGCGCTGTGGCGCATTCCATGCCACAGAATCTATTGGAATATTTGGAGGGCAAATGTTCTGGTGACAGGGGTGATATTTTCAGAAAAATTGGCGTTTATCATATCTCCTGTTTGTCGGTGGGAAATCCGCATTTGGTGCTGCTGGTGAAAGACATGCCGTCTCTGGAGCAGGCCGGCGTCCTTGGCGCCTTTCTAGAAAAGCTGGAACTTTTCCCGCAAAAAATAAATGTTTCTTTTGCGAAAAAGTTATCTAATAATGAAATCGAGCTGCTGGTTTTTGAAAGAGCTGAGGGGCTGACGTTGGCCTGCGGCAGTGGAGCTGTGGCGGCGGTCAGAACTTTGTTTAGCGGTGGATTTACGACGTCTACCCACGTGGTTGTGCACCAAAGGGGTGGATCCATGACCATTCGCATTGAAAAAAAAGGCAACATTATTCTGGTCAGCAGCGCTGTCCTTGTATTTTCCGGAGTATATTATCCCAATGGCGTCTAATTCCAACATTTTTTCCAGGGCCGAGTGCAAATTTACGGCTGGAGCCGCGTCGGTGGAGCAAATCCCTCATAATTTATTTTTGCCAGAAGTCGCATTTGCCGGAAGATCAAACTCCGGAAAATCATCGCTGATCAATGCCTTGGTAGGCCAAAAGGATCTTGCCCGAACTTCCAAATTCCCAGGCCGAACCCAGCAGATAAATTTTTTTACCATATCGGGGAAATTGTCCATTTGTGATCTACCTGGCTACGGCTATGCCGCTGTTTCCAAAAAAATGAGAAATTTATGGGATCAGCTGATATTGGATTATCTGAGTGGCCGGCAGAATCTGCGCCGGGTTTTTTTGCTAATAGATGCCCGTCGCGGTATACAGAAGAACGACCTAGCCATAATGGATCTCCTGGACGCTGCGGCGGTGGTTTATCAAATTGTGCTGACGAAGGTTGATCAAATCGACGGCAGTTCCGATGTGATCCAGCAAACCGAAGACGAAACAAGCCGTCGGGCAGCCGCTTATCCCCAGATTCTGATAACCAGCGCCCAAAACGGAACAGGGATAGCCGCTCTGGGCAACGAAATCGTGGCGCTGATGTAGTAGCGCAGCGCCACAGCCATTTCGCTATCAATAGACTTCTTTCGAAACAAAGATATTTCGAGGAATTTATAGGAGCATACGGAGCGCAGGACCGCAGTGTACATGTGGTACATGAGGATCCGAGCACCGAAGCGACGCAGAAATTA
>JAIRZD010000020.1 GCA_031267415.1 Holosporaceae bacterium | reverse complement strand
TTTCTCTTCCTTAACCGCAGCGTTAACCAGGTTCTCATGGCTTCTAAGCAGCATGGCTCTTCTACTCTCTCCTCCTTCCATAACACTGAACAGCAAATCTCTCACTTTTTTTTCCCCCGCGCCCTTCTTCAAATATAAGTCCAGCAACGTTTCCCCCTTAAAATAGTTCTGCGGGATAAGCAGCGTTCTAGGAGATACTCCCGATTTCATTAACCAACCGACCAATTTAGCATGCTCTTCGTTCTCTCCCTCCTTCATTTCTCTGATCAATTTTTCCATATCTATACCAGCGTTCCTGGCTGCTTCTTTCTCATGCCATTCCATCAGCAGGGTCACCACATTACGCTTGGCTGCTTCTTTCTCATTCCATTCCTTCAGCAGGGTCACCACATTACGCACAGCATTCTCCTGCGCTTTCCCTCCCGCCGTCCCCACGCTGGAATTGCTCATCGCATTACAACTCCCGCCTATGGCCAACAGTAAAGTCCATAGTCCAAATAATTTATTCATTTTTTTCATTATCTCATCCCCCCGGTTTCGTGTCACCAATTAAAATTATCATCCCAAATATGATATACGAAAAAACGACAAAAAGCAACAGAATATTCAAAAATAATCCGCTTTATTTTTCGCGAATATGTCATGTAAAATAATTAAAAAAAACAATATTTACGATCCATGGCCACGGACCTACACTTTCGCGCCATGCCCTGCCATTTAAAATAATTTTTAACTTTGTTTGTGGTAGCATTTGCATGAATAACGGAGTTAGATAATGTCCGAACCGGCAGCAGAATCGATTTACTTACAAAAACCAGCCAAGGTTCTGGTGATAGACGATCACGAGAGCGCCAGGGCGCTGTTGAAACGACGCCTGTCCATATATGGCTACGAAGTTTTTGCGGCAGAGGACGAGGCTCGGGCCATGGTCGTGCTCTCGAAGGTTATGACCGACGTTATTTTCCTGAACATGTTTATAAATGGGGAAAGCAGCTACGATTTTCTGAAACAACTGAAGGAAAATGATGCCCATAAAAATATTCCCATCATCATGATATCCAGCGACAGCGATGTCGAGTTGATCGTGCGCTGTATCGAGGCCGGCGCCGAAGACTATCTGGTAAAACCCCTTAACCAGACTTTATTAAGGGCCAGACTCTCCAACTGCGTCGCCCGCAAGGAGGCCTACGATAAGGAGGTCGCCTATCTGGCCAAAATCGAACAGGGGCAGAAGCAGATAGTCGCGCAGGAAAAAATGGCCTCCATCGGCGTATTGGTGAGTTCCATATCCCAGGAATTGAAAAATCCCTTAAATTTCGTGATTAATTTTGCCGAAGTTAGTGCCGAAGTGTGCAACGAAATAGACAGCAAACTGGAGGTAGACAAGGAAAAGGTGGACGTTGGGGTCTACGATTACCTATCCCAGAATCTGAAAAAATTTCAGTCCAATGTTCAAAAAATTACCGAATACGGTCGTAATGCCGATCAGATCATTAGATTTATGCTGACCCAGTCCAATTCTACCAGTGGTGGAAGGCATCCGGCCGTGATAAATAAAATCATCACCCAAACCATTAATATGCTGCTTTCTTCCTACAAAAAAAATGGTGTTACCAACCTGCCACGCATAGAAACAAATTTCGACAATTCCATTACCCCACTGCCGGTGTCGACGCCGGAAATCAGCAAAATGATATACAATATCCTCGACAACGCCATTTACTCCGTTCTCCACAAGTACAATGATGTTGCAAATGCAGAAGTGATGGTCATAACCGAAAATGCTCCGTCGACAATCGTAATAAAAATCATCGACAACGGTTCCGGCATAAAAGAAGATATCAAACAGAAAATCTTTGAGCCATTTTTCACTACCAAGCCTGAAGGTACCGGACCCGGGCTCGGTCTATCCACTGCCAACGAGGTTGCCGCCAGCCACAACGGCTCCATAACGGCAAACTCCACGCTGGGAGAATTCGCCGAATTTGTAATCACCCTGAGCAAAACCGTGCAACCGGAAGCCGGAGGAGAGGCAGGTGGAGAGGCGGGTGGAGAGGCAGGTGGAGAATCCGGCGAAGGCAGTCCAGCGTCATCCTAGACTTGGATTTTGGACTCTGACGTCATCCTTGAAATATCTTTGTTTGGAAAGAAGTCTAATGCTAGGCTTTGAATGGCGGCAGCATAATCATTGCCACCAAATAAAAATGTACCGGTTACGCAGCTGTTGGCACCGCTACGGCGACATGAGGCTGCACTGACAGCGTTGATGCCGCCATCTACGGCTATTTCCATCTCCGGTGGCAGCTTTTTTTTCACGATGGATATCTTTTCCAACTGAAGATTCAAAAAGCCCTGGCCAGCGCTGCCGGGATTCACGGTCATCACCAGCACCATGTCCAGCACATCGCGACAATAGTCAATAAAGTCCGGCGAGGTAGAGGGATTCAGGGCTATCCCAGCCCTTTTTCCAAAATTTTTTATGCGCCCCAGGCTGCGGTGAAGATGTGGGCATGTTTCCGGATGAACGATGATAAGATCAGCCCCGGCATCGACAAATGCAGCTATCTGCGCATCCGGATTAGTCACCATGAGATGAATTTCGAAGGGGATATCCGTCAATTTCCTATGATGCTTTACGATATGCGCCCCGAAGGTGATGGCGTCCACATAATTTCCATCCATGATGTCCCAGTGCACGGCGTCTGCTCCGGCATGCGTCACCGCCAGCAGCTGTTCTCCGAGTCTGGTCGGATCAGCGGATAACATCGATGCGCATACTTTCATGAATCCATACCATCATCTACCATGCCACAATATACTACAACATCAACATCTTTGCCATATTAGACTTCTTTCGAAACATGCGCTCTTTCGGTAATTTCTGCGTTGCTTCGGTGCTCGGATCCTCATGTACCACATGTACACTGCGGTCCTGCGCTCCGTATGCTCCTATAAATTCCTCGAAATATCTTTGTTTGGAAAGAAGTCTATTAATTAATACCATTGATACGGCTCGACCAACAAAATAAAACCAAAATCTACCAAAGACGAATTCGATGCGTTCCATCGATGTCATGGCAGCTGACAACAATGTGCTCTCTCCAATTTTACATGGTCGCAGCGGTTGTATTTAGCGTGGTTGCGGTTGTATTTAACATGACTGCGGTTGTATTTTACGTAGCTATAGTTGCATTTAGGAAAAAGCAGTGCTAGTATCCACAACTTGTGGTAGACAGTTTTTATATGAGGAGTGTGATGAAAAAAATAGAAGTACTTGGTTTGTTGCTATCGGCAACTGTTTGCGGTACCGCGCTTTGCGAAGAAAGCGGGAACGGCTGTGGTCGTGGATTCTATCTGCTGCTTGGAGGCGTATCTAAGGCTACCAGCATTGATGTTTCTGTAAGAAATCAATATAATACAGCCGAAGATATTTCTGCGCTTGGTATATTAGTAGATGATGCTTGGGAAACTTTGGAGGATGGCGTCGGTGACGGCTATATAGACTTTGCGAGTACAGAGAGCAAAGAGCTTGCCGGCTGCGTTTCGTCCGTTAGCATAGCAAGGGCTCTGTCTAGCAGTGGAGAAACCAACAAAATCTCCGCTGTCGTTGGCCTCGGGTACGGATTCGACTATGGCAATTGTCGAGTTGCGTTGGAGGGATTGATTGATCTGGGAAAGGAATCCCGGGCCTCAGCAATCTGGAACTATAACGAGGACCACCCAGTGCATGCTTCCCTATCCTCGTCAGGCATTACCCCTAGCATAGCCATTATACTTGGTGGACGCGTTCCTTCGTTGAAGAACGCATTGTTCTATTTGAAGGGAGGCCTTTCTTTCACCAATTCCAGAGGTACCTGTTCGGAATCCAAGAAAGACTATAGCGTGTCAAAGCCTGGCCTGCTACTGGGCAGCGGTATAGAGGTCCCGCTTGGCTGTTTTGAATCTATTATCAGGGGTGTATCGTTACGGGTGGAGGGCGAGTATCGTTTCCCCGTCAGCAAGCGCGGATTTATGGCTCCAAAAAAAGACTTGACATATGTAACCGAAGACGACGCGGATCCTAATGATTACGACACAGCAGTCTTTAGTGTGACCAATTCTATGCATCGGAGAACGAAAGCATGGGGCGTGAGGGTTATGTTTTGTTTTTATCCTAACGTCTCCTAGGTGTCTCCTAGGTTGCGGCCATTAGGTAGCCGATAGTTAGGTAGCCGCTGTTCTGACTGGAGCGCCCACGGCCCTCTGCTGGAGGGCGCTTTCTTTCTGTCTCCTGTTAGACCTGACTTCGAAAGAAGTCTACTCGCAGACATTAACAGCGTTACCGCCGTTTTGCTTGGCAATGTACATGAATTTGTCAGCTATGGAGACGGCGTCTGTTATGCCAAGATGACTGTCCGCATCGATGCAGCAGACGCCTACGCTTACGGTGCTTGTAATGTTACGAAACGGCGAATTCTCGACACTGCGGCGAATTCTGTTGGCTATTTCTGAGGCCATGTTTTTTGTTACATTATCCATGATTATTACAAATTCATCTCCACCGTAGCGAGCTATCAAATCCGAGGAACGGACGAATTTTTTTATGGTACTGGACACGTATTTGAGCATTAAATCGGCAAAGGCATGTCCGTGCACGTCGTTGACCAGCTTAAATTTATCAACATCTATTATGAGCACAGCCGAACGAACGAACTGTCGATCCTTGCTTCCTATGTAATCCTCAAAAAAAGATCTATTATAAACTTCCGTGGTGGAATCAACGGCTGACATATAAATGCTTTTCTTTAATTTTTCCGTGAAATTTTCGTACAGCTTTTTGTATTTCATCAGAGAATTTAGTCGGCAGGCAAGCGCCTGCGGATCCGTTGCTCTGCTCAGGGCGTCTGTGTAGCCAATGTTCATGGAAGAGTATAGTTTGATCTTGGCTTTACAACCTTCATCGTAGGTTAATACTATCGGTTTATAGCGATTTATCCTTTTTAATCTTAGTGCCGAACAACAACTGCAGGCCTGCGAATGGGCAGAATTTATAAGAAATAGATCGGCGTCGCTGACATCGTCGATGGTGGGCCACGACTTTGGTTGAATTATTTCGGCCCTATGACGAATGCTATCATGTATAAAATCCAAATTATCATGGAAAAAGGAAACAATTTTTTGGGCACGTCGTTCGGCAATGTACACGTTGCTTAGCAGGCTGTCGTTGAATAAATTTTTAGTTGTTATCAGCATTTCTATCTTGCGTCGCAGTGCATTAACGCCTATGTCGATATCCACTACATCGTCGATGCCCTGGGAGAATTTTAGCAAATCTGTGTGGGTATTTTTTTCTATCATACCAATAATCGGTATTACACCGCACAGCTGCCTCAGAACGGAAAAAAAATCAAAAAATAATTTTGAGCAGTTGGTGGGGATGGAAACAATGGCCAGATCTACCAATTGGGTCCCCACAATACGGATAGCGTCTTCCATGGATTTGGAAAACATCAACATATTGTACGAATTTTGCAATTTTTCAGATATCTTAGAAATTTCTTGCTTGCATTCGTTCACTATAAGAATTCTTGCTACCATGATATTTGTTTTCAATACCTAACAACACAGATCCAATAAATGTATCAATAGATACAGGCTTTGTTAATAAAGCATCTATATTTTTTAATATATTTTTTTTGCTTTCATGATTGTATATAGAAAGACCTACAATTGCCATGAATTCTGCATTTTTTTCGCCGCGTATTTTTTGCACCAGCTTTTCCACGAAGGATTCTTCGGCTATTTCCAGATTTATGACCACCAAATCGCAGGCATTTTCTTTAATGATTATCAGACCTTCCATGGCGGATTTTGTAATCCGCACATCGAATCCGTTGGCGCCCAGCACATCACCATAGAGGATGCTTTGCACTGAATTTTGTTCAATTAATACGGCAGTTTTCCTAAATAGAGCAGTCTGCATTATATACTCCTTAATATTACCTGGAGGAATAGTAATGGAGTGTTTATTAAGAAAAGGTTACTAGACTTCTTTCGAAACATGCGCTCTTTCGGTAATTTCTGCGTCGCGTCGGTGCTCGGATCCTCATGTACCACATGTACACTGCGGTCCTGCGCTCCGTATGCTCCTATAAATTCCTCGAAATATCTTTGTTTAGAAAGAAGTCTACTGAGGCAATGATGATTCGGAGTCTTCTTTTAGCTGCATTACCTCCAATTGCCGCCTCAGGCCGCCACCTTTTTGCAGTAAGAAAAGTCCAGAGCTGCCCTCATGTGGAGCATAAAGCGTATCTTCAGACATCCCGCTCTCCACTAAAATCTGCAAAAATTTTGATAAATCATAGGCGATAATCTCCAGCAGCCCCGGGGCTTTCCCGAAAAAATGTCGATATTTATTCGCAAAATTTACCATATCTGGACCGCCGAAGAACGCAAAAAATGCGCCTTTCCAAACATCTCGACGAGCCAGAGCGACGCCACCGAGGGTAAAGACCGCCACATCCTCAACATCACCCGGATCCACCAGCGAATCGATCATAAATACCACCTTTTTCCCGGAATTTTTTATGCACAGGAGGGCATCATCCCGGGACATACTGCTGTATCTTACAATTTCCACTTCGCCGCGCTCATTAAACCCCAGCCGATCTGTTTCCCTAATTATTTGCTCCGCCAATTGGTCTCCGAAGGCCGTTTTCGGTACCAGCGCGAGAAAATCGCATAGTCCGTGGTTATTGGCATAGGCGCATAACTCCCGGATCTCGTCCGCCGGAGATATGCCACAGGCAAACACATGGCTATTATTTACGCTGCGGTTATTGGATAAAGCAAATATTGGTATCTGGGGGAAAAGCGCGCCAAATTGTGTGGCTTCCCTAAAAAACACCGGCCCCAGTATGGCCTTTAGGTCCGCCCGCTTGAATCTTTCGTGTAATTTATACACATTCAGATCAGGATCAGCGGCATCAATTACGCAAAAATTGACAGTGCCGACACCTCGCTCCGCCGCCGCCAGCATACAGGCATTTAATATGCAGATTCCGATTTCTCTATGGGCTCCGGACAGCGGAAGAGGCAGCAGTACAAGGTTCTGCTTACGGGCAACATCCATTATTTTTTCCTGCATCAGCAGCGCTCCGTCCCGCTGGGACTCTTTTTTTTGCTCCGACATCTCGGAACGGTACACGCGGGAAGAGCAAGATGTTAGAATAAACGGAATTAAAATTAATAGGAGTAATTTCATTGGATGATGATAATATATTTGCATCTTTTCCGCCAAAAATTCTTAACAAACTTCACAACCAGAAACATAAACCAGGATTATACGTGGTTGCAACTCCGATAGGAAATATATTCGATATATCGCTGCGAGCCCTTCACATTCTGGAGCAATGCAAATATATTTTTGCCGAAGATACGCGCCAATCGGGTAAGATACTTAGGTTTTACGGTCTGCAGTCCAGACTGATTCCTTGCCATGAACATAATGAAATCACGGCAACTACCATGATAGACTCCGGAGACACATATGCCCTCATTTCAGATGCCGGAACACCGTTAATTTCGGACCCGGGCTATCGCCTAATAAATTGGTGTATCCAAAATGCCATTGATGTATTCGCGGTACCAGGCGCCTGTTCGGCCATATGCGCACTAAGCATAGCCGGCCTTCCTTCGGATAAATTTTTATTCGTCGGGTTCCTGGAGCGGACAGAAAATCAGAAAATAGCCCAGTTGAAAGCATTGCAAGAACAGCCGGCCACCATGATATTTTTCGAATCTCCCATGCGCCTGATCAGCACTCTCCAGGTAATGCGGGAGATATGGGGAGACAGATACGGCTGCGTCTGTCGGGAACTTACGAAATTTTTCGAGGAAACGAAACGCGGAACGGTGGCGGAATTATATGATTATTTTTTGCAAAAAAAACCAGTCGGAGAATTCGTAATTCTCATTGCCGGCCATCGAGGCTCGTCGACTACAGCCAATAATGCCGACGAAGCGGAAATACGACTCTACCTGCAAAACGCCCTGCAAATATCCGGGAAAGACGCCATTCGAACAACGTCGGAAAAATTCGGCATAGCTAAAAACGTCGTCTACCGGCTAGCCCTGATGATTAAAAAAGATTCCTCCGGTGAGCAGGAATAATAGCGTTCATCGCTTCCAATATTATCCCTCTTCTGTTAACATATTCTCGGATATACTTAGTTTGCCGAACGGGGAGTCGTATGCACGAACTTGATAGGTTGCAGGCATCTTGTCTGTTGGAAATAGAGGACTGCGATAGTCTGCGGAAAATAGATCTAATAAAAAATGCGATATTTGGCAAAAACGGCAAGCTTTCTGGATTTCTCAAAAACATAAAAGGATTGTCCGACGAAAAGAAGCGTGAAGTAGGAGCCCGTGCTAATGCTGTAAGGGCTGTTATTCAGGAACGACTGGAAGCCCGTAGCCGGGTTCTGGAAATGGCGGAGTTAGACAAGAAACTGGCCGCGGAATCGGTGGATGTCACTCTGCCATCCAGGTTTTCGCAACCGGGGACGCTGCATCCGCTCACGAAGGTTATAGAGGAGGTTGCAGGCCTGATGTCCACCTACGGATTTGTCTTCGCCGATGGACCGGATATCGAAAGTGAATACTACAATTTTGCGGCACTAAATATGCCAGACCATCATCCTGCCAGAACAATGCACGATACTTTCTACATAAATACTTCCGCCGATGACAAGGGGCGCAAATTGCTGCGCACACATACTTCGCCGGTGCAGATTCGGGCAATGCTGGCCAATCAGCCGCCGTTCAGATTTTTCTCCATTGGAAGAGTTTTTCGGAGCGACTATGATGCCACCCATACTCCAATGTTTAATCAGATAGAATGTCTCATGGTGGACGATAACGTTGGATTTTCCAATTTAAAGTGGTTTATTTCTGGCTTTTTAAGAAAGTTTTTCGGAGCACCGAATTTGCAGCTGCGGTTTCGGCCAAGTTTCTTCCCCTTCACCGAACCATCGGCGGAGGTGGACCTCAATTACGATGTGGTAAACGGAAAGATAGTATTTGGCTCTGGACAGAGGTGGATGGAGATAGGCGGAGCCGGCATGGTGCATCCAAATGTTCTAGAATCTGGAAATGTCGATCCCAGCAAATATCGCGGGTTTGCCTTCGGATGCGGATTGGAGCGCATGGCATCGCTAAAATACGGGGTGCCGGATCTCCGGGGTTACTTTGAATCCAACGAACGCTGGAGAAATAATTTTGGTTTTAATCACGCAACTAGAGAATAGTCGACTGTTGGAAGCTATGCGGAGAAATTTATGCGTTTTACGTTTGGTTGGTTGAAGCGTTATCTGTCCACCGATTGGCAGGCATCGGAAATAGCCGAGAGATTGACGGCCATAGGTTTGGAGGTCGAAAGTTTCCTGGATCCGGAGGAAACCTTTAAAAAATTTAAACTAGTCCAGATAAAACGTGTTGAGCAGCACTCAAATGCGGATAGATTGAAGGTCTGCCAGGTGGCCGACGCCCAGGGCAACGAATACCAGATCGTATGCGGAGCCCAGAACGTTCGGGAAAATCTCATCGGTATTCTTGCTCTGCCGGGGGCTCTGATCCCCGGGTCCGGAACGCTGCTTTCCAAGAGCAAGATCCGCGGCATCGAAAGCAATGGCATGCTATGCTCCCTGGAGGAATTATCCCTGCCGCCGGAGGGCGATGGCATTCTGGATCTTGGTGACGATGTCGATTTGTCCGTCTCCGTTGGCGATGCATTGGAATTTCAGGGAGGAATTTTCGATGTATCCGTAACACCCAACCGGGGCGATTGTTGGTCGGTGAAAGGGATTGCGCGGGATCTGGCGGCGGCAGGTGCCGGAGGGTTTTTGGTACCGGAAGACAAGATTCACCAGAATTCATTTGCGTTTTCGCTACCGATACATTATGACAACAGCAGTGCCTGCCACAAATATGCGCCGGTAATGGCTTTCGGCGTTATTCGTGATATCCAAAATGGTCCCAGCCCAAAATTTTTACGGTCTCTATTCCGTTCCATCGGCGCAAACAGCATATCTGCGGTGGTGGATCTGGCGAATTTCCTCATGATAGACACCGGTCGTCCAATACATGTGTATGATCTGGATAAAATAGAGGGAGATTTAACCATACGATTTGCGAAGAATCGGGAAAAATTTGTGGACATAAAAGGCAATGAGCACGTCCTGCAGCAGGATATGCTGGTGGCCGCCGATAAAAACGACGTGCTGTGCCTGGTGGGAGTTATGGGGGGAGCCAAGGCCGCCTGCGACCATAATACCAGAAATATTCTTCTGGAATCTGCGCTTTTCGATCCGATTTTCGTTTCCCGAACCGGATCATTTTTGAACATCAACAGCGATTCCAGAGCAAGATTTGAGCGGGGCATCGATCAGGATTCCTGCGTACCTGGATTGGAAGCCATAGCATCGCTGGTGATGGATAACTGCGGAGGCACCGCCAGCAGCATTCATGTGGTTGGCACCCATTCCCAGCTGGAGCGCACCATAGAGATTAGCAAAGCAAAACTCAGCCACATGAGCGGCTGCGATGTGCAGTGGCCAATGGCAAAAAACACATTGAAAAAATTAGGACTAAAGGAGGTGAGCTCCTCCACGAATTCCTCGGTATTTCTGGCCCCGAGTTGGAGGGCGGACCTGAATATAGAGGAAGATCTCATAGAAGAAATTTTGCGCCTGAACGGATACGATAGCATCCAGGAAAAAGAATTCGGCATTGCAGCAAAGAACGAGGACGTTCTCTGGAAACGCGAAGCTACCGTCATTGCCATCAAAAGATTGCTATGTTCGCTTGGCCTATCCGAGGTAGTCTCCTATTCCTTTCTGAAACTAGAGCATGCAGATGCATTCCGGGAAAATCATAAGTTGGTACAATTGCTAAATCCCATCAGTGAAGATCTGAGCACTCTGCGGCCTTCTCTGGTGCCAAGCCTCATTCTTGCGGCGGCTAGATCTCTGAACTACGGTCAAACTCACGTGCGGATCTGCGAATCCGGCAATGTTTTCTTCGATTCCTGCCTTCAGGAAACTCGCATAGCAGCCCTCAGAGCTGGTGACTATGGTCCCAGGAGCTGGATTGGTAAAAACCGCAAAGCCGACGTATTCGACGTAAAAGGAGATCTAATGACGGCGCTCTCCTATCTCAATTTGCCCGAGCACAGGGTGGTCATCAAGCCACAGGCTCCCTCCTACTATCATCCGTCCAGGAGCGGGACCGTGTATGTCGATAGAAAAAATATCGGACACTTCGGAGAACTGCATCCGAAGATCAACAAGTTGTTTTCGTTGGGAGAAACGCTGCTGTGCTTCGAATTGCTGGTGGATAAATTGCCAGCCAATCGGCCTAAAATCAGCAATGTTGGCAACAAAGTATTCCCAAGAATAATCCGGGACTTTTCCTTTGTATTCGATCGCGCCATGCCGGTCGGATCGCTGCTGCATGCCATATATGGCCTGGATAGCACGATAGGCGAAGCAAATATCTTCGATTTGTTCGACATCGATGACCAAAAAAAAGCCGTTGGCATCACGGTAACGCTGGAAGCTCCGGATCGAACGTTGAAAGAAGAAGAAGCCAAGGTTGTTTCGGATAAAATAATAAAATTTGTCGAAGAAACAGGTGGAAAGTTAAGGGAAAGATGAAATCTTCCATAAGAAATTTTGCCATTATAGCGCATATAGACCACGGGAAATCCACCCTGGCCGATCGGCTGATGCAATTTTGCGGCGCAGTCGATTCCAGAGATTTCCAGGACCAAATGTTGGATTCCATGGACATCGAGCGGGAGCGAGGCATAACCATAAAGGCCCAGACAGTGCGCCTGAACTACAAAGCCAAGGACGGAAACACATATCAGCTCAATCTAATGGATACTCCTGGACACGTGGATTTCGCCTATGAGGTTAGTCGATCCCTGGCCGCCTGCGAAGGATCACTGCTGGTGGTGGACGCAACCCAGGGGGTAGAGGCCCAGACGCTGGCCAATGTATATCAGGCGCTGGAACACGATCACGAAATTATCGTGGTTATCAATAAAATCGACCTTCCAGCCGCCGATGTTGATCGAGTTAAGGCCCAGGTAGAGGATGTTATAGGCCTGGATTGCAGCAATGCCGTCCCCATTTCGGCAAAAGTTGGTATCGGCATAGAAGACGTGCTGGAAAGTTTGGTGCTACGCCTATCTCCGCCGTCTGGAAATGAATCCCCTCCCCTAAAGGCGCTGCTGGTGGATAGCTGGTACGATCCGTATATGGGGGTAGTTGCGCTGGTGAGAGTAAAAGATGGTGTCCTAAAACCAGGTATGAAAGTAAAACTCATGGCGGCAAAAATGTCCTACGCCATCGAAAAAGTTGGCATATTTCTGCCGAAACCAACGGAAGTTGCAGAACTCAAGACCGGAGAAATCGGCTACATCATCGCTGGCATCAAAAGCGTTGGCGATGCCCGGGTTGGCGATACCATAACCGGCGAAACCAACCCAGCCACGGAGGCCCTGGCAGGATTTAAGCCCTGCGTTCCGGTGGTGTTTTGCAGCATATTTCCGGTGGATACGGTGGACTACGGAAAACTCAAGGATAGTCTGGTAAAATTACACCTGAATGACGCAAGTTTTTCCTTTGAACCGGAAACTTCCCAGGCGCTTGGCTTTGGATTCCGCTGCGGATTCCTGGGCCTGCTACATCTGGAGGTAATAGAAGAACGATTGGAACGCGAGTATAACCTGGATCTCGTAACGACCGCTCCCAGCGTCGTCTATAAACTTCATCTCCACAATGGACAGATGGTTGACCTCCATAATCCCGCCGACATGCCGGATTCTAGCAGCATAGATTTTCTGGAAGAACCATGGATCGTGGCAAAAATAATAGTGCCAGACGAATATTTGGGGAATGTGCTTGCCCTCTGCGAGGAAAAACGCGGCCTTCAGGATGAACTCACCTATGTGGGTTCCCGGGTCCTGCTGGAGTATAGATTACCACTAAATGAGGTGGTTTACGACTTCTACGATCGCCTAAAATCCATAAGTCGCGGCTACGCCAGCTTCGATTACCACCTACAGGGATATGTGCAGGAGGATTTGGTAAAAATGACGGTCCTCATCAATGGGGAGTTGGTGGACGCCTTGTCCATGATAGTTTATCGCGGAAATGCCGAAGCCAGGGGGCGTATGCTCTGCGAGAGATTGAAAAATCTAATACCGCGACACATGTTCAAGATCCCAATTCAGGCAGCCATTGGCGGAAAGGTAATTGCCCGTGAGACCATCTCCGCGTTTCGAAAAGATGTTACAGCAAAATGCTACGGCGGCGACATCTCCAGAAAGCGCAAGTTGCTCGATAAGCAAAAAGAGGGTAAAAAGAAAATGCGCGAAATAGGAAACGTAAAAATCCCTCAAAAAATATTCCTGGCAGCCCTAAAAATGGATGATTCCTCCAGATGATATCCCAATGACGGCGAAAACTGCGAATAGACTTCTTTCCAAACAAAGATATTTCGAGGAATTTATAGGAGCATACGGAGCGCAGGACCGCAGTGTACATGTGGTACATGAGGATCCGAGCACCGAAGCGACGCAGAAATTAC
>JAIRZD010000019.1 GCA_031267415.1 Holosporaceae bacterium | reverse complement strand
GTAATTTCTGCGTCGCTTCGGTGCTCGGATCCTCATGTACCACATGTACACTGCGGTCCTGCGCTCCGTATGCTCCTATAAATTCCTCGAAATATCTTTGTTTGGAAAGAAGTCTATTCTAAAAATACCACGCTATTCTGCGGCCTGAGATTATTTGTCCACGGTTGTTGCCTTTTGGTGCATTTGATACATTTTTAGAAAATCATCGACATTTATCTCTTCAGCCCGGGCAGATGGCGCATATCCTAGCGCCGACAGCGCTTTCGCCGGATTTTCGAAGTATTTTCCCATCGATTTTACGGCGACTTTTCTCCGATGTGCGAAAATATCGCTTACCATGCGGGAAAGGCCATCAAAAAAGTCGCAGCATTCCACCTGATCGCGTGGATAGGGCAGCAGACGCAGCAGAGACGACCTTACCTGCGGTGGTGGACAAAAGCTGCCAGGTTCCAGATCGCATATTTTCCGGACCTGGGATTTCCATTGCACCAAAACCGATAATCTACCGTAGGATTTTGATGCCGGAAGGGCTACCAGACGATCGGCCACTTCTTTCTGAAACATCAGCAGAAATTTTTCGCAAAGATCGAACCGAGGCAACCAACGCCCCAACAATTGGGTGGAAATATTATAGGGAAGATTGGAGATAACCAGCTGAGGAGCTAGGCCATATAGATCGAACCGCAGTGCGTCCACCTCCAGGACCTCCAACTTGTCCCCAAAATTTGATTGCAGTCCACGCCACACGGCAGCCCAGTTGGGATCATACTCCAGCAGATAAAGTTTTCGGGGCGAAAGTTTCAGTATCTCCAAGGTAAGTCCGCCCGGCCCAGGCCCTACCTCCACAACGGTTTTTCCCTCCACATCTCCGGCCGCCGCAACGATTTTTCGATTGATGTTCTCATCGAAAATGAAATGCTGTCCCAGTTCGCGGCAAACGCCATGACCGTGGGTTGCGAATATTTCTTTGGCTGAATACATTATACCATTTTCCATAATTAATTTTCTGCGACGAGGCGCGTAACTTCGGTTGCTGAGTCTCTGCGAAAAAGTATTTGGATACTTTGAAATAAGATTTGGTATTACACGGCTATCCATTAATCTGCGGTGCAATCGAAACGGCGGGGTAGGGGACAGACCTGGGGGCAGATTCGGAACCAGGCAGGTCCGCCAATAGAAATTCCAGCACGGCATTGAGCCGAATTCTGCCAGCATAGGTTAGCTGCAGGCGGGTTGGGTCATTTTCCATTAATTTATTTTTACGGAGAAATTGCAGTTTCTTCTCTGGAAATCGAAAGGCTGTTCGATCCCAGGACAATTCCATGCCCTTGGTTAGCCGAAGTCCCATAATCATCATTTCCTCAAATTCTTCATGAGGAATCAATGCTTTCCGATTGCAAGTGCCGTCTCCTCCCTCCGCCAGAGAATTCATCCAGCAGCTGGGATGTGATTTTTTTTCGATTTCGTATTTGTCTCCACTGATAGTAATACGGCTGTGGGCGCCCGGGCCTAGGCCAAGATAATCCTCATATTTCCAGTAGGTCATGTGGTGCCGGGATTCATAGCCAGGTTGGGCATAATTTGAAATTTCATACTGGCCCAGGCCATTGGCTTCCAAAAATTTATGCGTAAAATGATGGAATTTCGCTCCGAGTTTCTCGTCGGCGGTACGGGCCAACGCCTTTTCGAATCGTCGTTGGAAAAACGGGGTGCCTTCCTCCAGTGTCAGCTGGTATGCCGAGATGTGGTGTGGACCAAATTCGATGGCTTTTTCCAGATCTTGTTCCCAGTTCTTTAGATTTTGATAGCCATGGATGAAATCCATGCTGAAATTCTGAAAAATATTGGCCACCAGGCCGGCTGCCAGCTGGGCCGTTGGGCCATCATAGGTTCTGCCAAGGAATTGTAAATTTTCAGATTGAAAACTCTGAATACCAACTGATATACGATTGATGCCACTGCTCCTGAAATCCAACATTTTGCCTTCGTCAAAGGTTTGGGGATTAGCCTCCAGAGAAATTTCCACATCGCTGTCCAGCACTCCCCATTTTCCCAGTAGATTCAGTATATTGTCCAGAGCCGCCGGATTCATCAATGATGGCGTTCCACCGCCGAAAAAAACGCTGGTGATCCGCCGCCGGTCGCCGATCTTTTCCAGTTCATTTTTCAGATCCATCAGCAGGAAAGACTCAACCGCTTCATAAATCGATCGATTATTTTCCGGAATGCTATTGAAACCACAGTAGGGACATTTGGACAGGCAGAAGGGCCAATGGACATAGATCGCTAGCGTTTTACTCGACATACTTCCCCTAATTCCGCTGAAACGTACTTTGCCCAGAGGTCCGGGCGTTTTTCCCTTGTTATTTTTTTAGATTGCTCCCGGCGAAATTTTTCAATTTTCCCATGGTGTCCGGAGGTGAGTTCTGGTGGCACCGAAAGGCCAGCAAAGTTTTTGGGACGAGTATATTGGTCGTATTCCAGTAATCCGCTGCGGAAGGATTCGTCATTTAGTGATGCAACATCTCCCACCAGCCCAGGCAGCAGTCTTACGCAGCCCTCGATCAGGACCATGGCCGCCGCTTCGCCGCCCATCAGCACAAAGTCTCCGATGGATACCTCCTCGAAGGCGTAGCCGGAGATGATGCGCTGATCCACCCCTTCGTATCGTCCGCAGAGGGCTAGAATCCCGGGAGATGCACTAAATTCCTCCAGGTCGTTTTGGCGCAGCTGTCTGCCCCGGGGGGAAAAGTAAATTTTTCGGTAATTTTGCACTTCCTCTCCGATGGAAGCATAGGCTTTTGCGAAGGTGATGGGGGAAAGCAGCATTCCGCTACCGCCACCGTATGGAGTTGAGTCTATGCGATCCGATTTTGCTGGAAACGCCTTCAGATCCACCAGCCGCAGACCCCAAAGGCCATGCTCAGCGGCTCTGCCAATGTTGGACACGCCCAGATTGCCGGGAAACGCTTCCGGAAAAATCGTGAAAACCGTGGCTTGCCACATCAATTTTTATAGCGATTAAACGCTTCCTCCGTCATGCAGATGTCAGGAATAGCGCTGTTATCGGGAAAATTCTCCCTGGTAAATGGGACGAAAAAACTCTTGTTTTCGCAGGAAACCTCCAGCAGATTACCGGCCCCGAAATTATATAGATTCAATACCTTACCACCCAAGTCGTCCCGGCCAATTATTTTCAGGGGTTTGGCCACCAAATCACAGAGATAACACTCAGAATCCGCCAGCGGAGGAAGATCTGCCCTGGGGACATAGAAAACTGATCCCTTCAGAGTCTCCGCCCTATTCCGATCACACACTCCATCCAACGAAAGCACCACGCTATTGCCGGAGATAAATCGCACCAATCGAAATGCAAAAGCATCGCCGTTGGCATTATATATTTTTTCGTACCTTTTTAGATTATCCGAAAAAAGTACAGCCCGCAGAAATCCGCTGACGCCAAACGCTCCATTTACACGTAGGATTTCGGTGAAACCATTAATCGACAACGACATATCCATTTATCTCATCTCCCTTCACAGGTCCATTATAGTTTAATATCAGCATCAATCAATGGATTGATCCTGGTCTGCCTGCAGGTGCCCCCGGAATTCTCCGCTCAGATCCATCTTTTTTAGTACTTTTATGATGCGCTTGTTTAGTCCGCCAATCATGACATTTATGTTTTTTTGTTTTACTTCAGCGATGAACTCTTTCAGAACCTTTGCCCCGGTGGCATCGACGAATGGCACATTATGCATGTCTATGTAGATGGTATTATGAGTTTTTGGCAGTGCTTTCAGCGCGTTATGCAGGATTGGGGCGGCGCCGAAGAACAAATGTCCGGAAATTTTCACGCATTCGCACTCATCTTCGCCGACGCAGGCGTTGCGCACAGCCTTGGAAAACACTTCGGCCGTGGTGGTCTGGGCAGATCTTTTAATAAAGAGAAATGCCGAAAGAATTAGGCCAACTTCCACTGCCACCACGATGTCCACAACCAAAGTAAACAAAATCGTCGTTAGAAATACCAGGCTATCACTCTTGGGGGCCAACAGCAGGTATTTGTTTTTATCGAAGGCCGTCATACTCCATGCCGATGAAAAAAGCATCGCCGACAGGCAGGATAGCGGCACTATGCTGATGTATTTTTTTAGACACACCGTGAATAATATCAAAAACAACACGTTAATTAGACCTGCAATTGGCGTTTTTGCCCCGGCTTTTACATTCAGCGATGTGGTGCCCAGTGCGCATGTGGCCGGAATGCCACCGAAAATGGCGGCGCCCAGATTGGCAATGCCTAGTCCCACCAACTCCATATTAGAGCGATGTCTTTGTCCGGACAGGTTGTCGGATATTACGGCTCCCAGCAAACTTTCCATGCTGCCAAGAAAGGCAATGGCAAAAGCCGTTGGGAACAATTTGCGCAAATTCGACAATGTGAAAACCTCAGGTGGAATAGACGGGGACGGCAAATGGCAAACGACGTCGCCAAAATTGCTACCGATGGTACTCATGCCTTTATCATGAAATATCAATGAAAAAACTATCCCAAACACCAGCACCACAAAATATCTTGGAAGATTGGGTCTATATTTTTGAATTGTCATCAGAAACAGCAGCGAAGACGCACCTAAAAAAAATGAATGGGCATTCATGGTGGGCAGACAACTGACATAGCAATACAAGCGCTCTCCAATGCTGGTTGGCGAGCAGTCGAGTTGCAGCCCAAGGAAAGTGCCCATCTGGGTTATGATGATGGACAGCCCTATGCCGGCGGTAAACCCGGCCGTCACCGGATATGGTACGTAGTGGATCAGATCCCCAATTTTTGCCATCCCGAATATCAACATGATGATGCTGGCCATGATGAGCGCGCTCGTCAACCCCTCAAATCCGTGCTCGCCGATGGCACCGAAGACAATCATGGCGAAAGCTCCGGTTGGGCCAACTATCTGGAAACGTGCTCCGCCAAATAGGCATGAAAGGGAGCCGGCCACGATGCAGGTCAGCACACCGATGCTCGGAGACACGCCGGAGGCGATCGCAAATGTCATGAACAAAGGAAAGGCAACAATTGATGTCAGGAATCCAGCCCGGACATCCGCCAGAAGTGCCGCAGCGCCATAATTTTTGCGGGTTGCCAAAAAAATTTCCGGCACCCAGTCCGAAGAAATAAAGTTCCGCATTTTCATCGCCATTCCCTATTATCTGGAACTACCATATACAACATATAGGCAAAATCAAAAAACGTCAACTTTTTTGCAAAACAATTGTGTTTTTTGTTTGCTCCAATCCAGAGTAGAGGCGCGCCCTTGCCGAAACCAGGGGTAGAAAAAGTGTGTGGGAAAATTTGAGCCGTGGCCCGAATGGGACCGTTTTACAAAAAAAGTTGCAAAATATACTTCCCATTTCTTGACGCTCCGCTTTTTTGCCATTATGTTAGGGGTAAGGTTTAGTTGTGCTCTCATTTTAAGTGGTTTTGTGTGATTGTACCATTGAGTCACCTTTTTTGTGACCAAAATGAAACTTGTGTGTTTTTTGATATAATAAAAAGGAGAAACAAATGAAAAAAGCATCGAAATTAGTTGGTGGAGCGGCTCTGCTGCTGTCACTGATGGGCACCGCCGACTCTGCCCGTGGTATGGATAAAGGAAACGAAATTACAGCTAAGAGTAGCAACAAAAAAGAGGCTGTATGGCCGGAGTCGGTGTTTGTGTATGATAGCCGAGGACCGGTAATTGGTGAAATAAGCAGTTGTTTTTGTCCGCTGACAGCAGGGACGCTGGAGAAGCTCAAGGGGATGGTGGAACTGTTGCCGGGAATTTATATAAGGAGCGATCGATTCATACGGGGATTGGAATTTGCAAAGAAACTACTCCTTGTGGGGGGCATTCCGCCGAGTGAAGATATTATTTCGACTGTTAAGCTTGGACAGGTAGGAACCGAAAATCCTAGCAGTGACTATAATTGGAGTACAGCTCCGGGCTCCTCTGGAGTAAAAGAGGAGGGGAGAAATAGCGAAAAAGAAAAATCTGGAATAGAGGCATACAAAGCTACGAAAAAATGTCTGGCAGAAAAAAATGCCATGCAAACAGAAACGTCTGAGACGGACAGCATTATGCTTGGGATGATTGGGGAGTACATATTGCGTAACTCGGAGAACTTCGAGTTGATGACTGCGATAATAAATGATCACATAAGTTGTAACCAGATGATGGATGAGATAATAAATGATCACATAAGTCGTAACCAGATATGGAATTTCGGGGTGTACATCTACCACGTGCTAGAAGCGCATGAAGAAGCGAAAAAATGGCTGGAAAAGAAATGGTTGGACTTTAGGAATGATTGGTCAATGAAAATGGATTTATACAAAGAACTGAAAAAAGAAGTGAAAATACATCAAGTCGACAAAAATAACAGGAAAAGGGATTTATACGAAGAACTGAAAAGACAAGAGGCGATACGTCAAGTCAACAAAAATACCAAGAAAAAGGATTTATACGAAGTGACTGATAAGGACATTAAACGGCATTTATACGAGTATCTGGACAACCGTCACGAAGAAATGAATCCCAGGAAAGGCGAACCTGAGGGGGGGGACAACAGGAAGGCTTTATACGAGCATCTGGGAACACGCCCAGGAGACGTACAGGGCACAGTAGCCGATATATTGCAGTCCGAAAAAGAGACTGGTGAAACAGTGGGAGGCTTCCTCTTAGAAAATAGAAAGAGAGAACTAGACGACATGAAGAAGTGGCTGAATAAAATATGGTCGGGATTGAAAAAAGAAGGGATAGTAGCTGGAAAAACCAGAGACGCTTTATACGAGCATCTTATAAAACGTCAAAAAGAAAAATATGCCGCGGAACAAGCCCCATTCGTGTCGAAGAAAGAGGTAGGTGAAATAGTGAAAACCTTCTTCCGGGACAAAGAAAACAAAGAAAGAGAGAACGCAATAGAATGGATGCGCGAAAGGTGGTTAAGAGAGAATAACGATCTGGGCATTGGAGGGATCGCATCTATGGGTAGGGACGTAACGCTGCAAACGCTGAATTATGCCAGTGATAAAGGAGAACGTAAGGAAATCCTAGCTACATCGAACAAATGCGAAGAATGGGAAGCATATAATGACAAGTATGAACTTTGTGGACCTTATTTGAAGGAGGAAGCGCTGGCAAAAATTCTGGATAGACCCGAGATAGTGAATTACTTAGGAGTTATAATAGGATACGCTGCGGGTGGAGACGGAGAAGCAAAAAAAATGATGGATAGATGTATTCAACTTACACAAAATGCCAGTGGACGTTACTGGGATGTGCTGTCTAATAGATCCAGAGAAGAGAACAGGTACGCGTGGTGTGTCCTGCTATATGCAACGCTAAAAAATGTGCTCGACAGCGACGTATTGAGCGATGAAACGAAAAAAGTCATCGACAAGTACGGAATTGATAAAAAGAGTAGAATAATAGATCTGCTACAGAAGGCACCATGTATACACCGGGCTGCCGCGACGTGGTTTGTCTCGTCTACAATCTATACTTTGGCGTTACAGACGGAGAATATATTTGAGTATCATGCAGGATTCCTGCAGGATCTGTGGGAATTGTGGTTTAAAGCGAGGCCAATAGATGCTCCCGACACGGTATCTATAATAGAAGCACGGGAGAAGGAAGAGGACCTGCTGTTGCTGATCGCCCTGAGTACTAGGACAAATGGGATACGGATAGATCTAGAGAAGGCTACTAAGAAGAAGTTCCTGACATCCGGCTTTTTATACCTGTTACGCGGCATGAGTGGTCAGTTGAGTACCGGTGCGTTCGATGCTAAAGGTAAGAGGGAAAGTGCAGAACTTTACATAGATATATTGGATAGAATCGCAGAGTGGAGCGGGCAGTGGGTAACAGGGGGAAAAGATGAGGCATTTGCCAATCTGATTGACATAGCAAACACAAAGGACGATTACGGACGTGGCTATTTAATTGCCTTTATGGACATAGTGGAAAAGACGGGAGCAAGATTGCCTCCTTATATGCTAAAAATATACGAATCGATAATGAAAAAGCAAAAAGCATAGATCAAATAGAGAAACAGAGGAATATATCCTCGCTGTGCCATAGCCGAAAGGAAAAAAGGGCGGTCTCTGCGGGCCGCCCAGTCGGTGGTGGTGAAGAAAACAAGGAAGAGCCCGATTGATGACATAGTATTTGTTTGTTATGTCAAGCCTTGTTTGGTTTTATGGTTATTTAGTTATTTAAATAAAAAGGAGAAATAAATGAAAAAAGCATCGAAATTAGTTGGTGGAACGGCTCTGCTGCTGTCACTGATGGGCATCGCCGACTCTGCCCGGGGTATGATGCTGGAAACAGTGGGCACGACGGAGAAGTACCAAGAGAAGGAGAAGTATGGAAAGCCAGATCGAGACAGCGGTTTTTTTGCCCGGGTATATAAAGCATTGGAGATGACATATGGACCGAGTATAAGGGCAGGAGACGACACGGTGATACCGAAGGTGTTTCAGAAGAGCGAAATGATAAGAGATGTACTGAGTGAGGAGGCAAAAAAGGCACTCGAAGAAGGTGACGTGGAACTATTCATAAAAAAGCTTGAGGAAAGAAAAAATAGGGAAAAGAAGGCGTTGATCGCAGGGGATGCGTATTCGCTGCTGAGTATGAACCGTGATATAAACCTGAAGCTGGTCGTTTGGATCGAATGCCGCAAGGATATTAGGGAACTCTTCGCGGTAGCGGGAGAATGGGTAAACTGGAAAAAACATGTTTATTTCAGGATCCACATGAAGTATTGCGATATGCGTGAGTTATTGGAAAAACCGTTGGAAAAGAATTACTTTGAAAAAATAATAAGAAGAATCACTCAGGAGCATGCGGCGGCGCAAGAGGAAGCGGCCAAGGAAAGTGATGAAAGACTCAGAAGGGACGATAGCCTGCCGTGGGAAGTCAAACTGGTCACGAATAAGGAGCGAAATTTATTGTCTATCTGGGATATGACTGTCTGGGTTGCCCTGTTGAAGGAGACGCTGGGAAAATTGATCAATAGTAAAACACTCGCTAAGCCTATTATAGAGGCGCTCGGAAGTAAAGTGGCGGACGGATCGGGTACTATTACGGGTATGGTAGTAGCTGGGCATTGGTATAACCTCTCAAGACTGCGGGCGTTCGTTGACAAAATGATCCGTATCATTTGGCACCAGAAATGTGAAGGCCGGTGCACTGGAAAATTGATAGAGGGAATTTGGGGCTTGATGTCTGAAATTTGGCCTAAGAATCAAAAATTAAGTAATCATGTATATGACCAAATCCTATTTGCTGACAAGGAACACAGAATCCTGAGACTGATCGGGCTGAGTTATATGACTGGGGTCGATATGAAAGATAAAAACATCCCCACAAAGTACGATCCGTCCAACTTTTTCTACCTGTTACGCGAAGTAGGTGACTACTTGAAAGAAGCTGAAATGGAAGGCAAAAAAACCGAGGATAGAAAAAAGCTAGCGATATTTTACCTAGATATGTTGAAAGGAATAGTAACCTGGTGCACCGAGGGAGAAGAAGGGAGGGAGGAAGAAGTATTCAGTGAGTTGACTGTGGTAGAACCGGATTGGGAATGGAGATTGAAATATCTTATTAATGCTGCGGAGGAAATTGAAAAAGCTGGGGGAATTTTGCCGCCTTATATGGCAGAGCATGTGCTGAAGCAAAAAGAAACACACAACGCGTGGTTAATAAAGAAAGAAAGAAAGAAAGGAAGAAAGTCAATCGTGAATCAGAGGAATATATCCTCGCTGTGCCATAGCCGAAAGGAAAAGAGGGCGGACTCTGCGGGCCGCCCGGCCGGTGGTGGAGCAGCAGACGCGGAAGAGCCCGTGTGAAAAAGCGTCCATTCAAATCTGAAATGGCACATTGGTTGTAAAATCATCATCGGAAAAGATCTTGAATGGCATTTTATATGTCTAGTACTTTGAGGAAGTCGATGGCCATATATTTTTTAAAAAACATATTTAATTAATGACGTTTATAATGATAAATGCTTGGAATCTGGCGGCTGCTGATGCTATCATCGCGCCAGGTATTTTATGAAAGGGTATGGAATGAAAAAAGCTAAAATTGCTCAGTTTGCACTGATATTTTTTTGCGCTAGCAGTGTGCCGCTACTTCCGGCGCTTTTTCCGTGTGAATATTGTAACTCCTACAATAAAAAGAATGTCACTACAAACTACGGGAAGATAACCTCTAGGCATATAGAGAAGTACGGGATCTATGCATGGAAAAAAGCGCTGCAAGGTTTAAAAAGGCGCTGCCGTACCAAGGAAGACGTTCGCGAGTACTTGAACGACTTGAGGTTCAAACTCGATTCTGCGTGCATGACGCCACTGGATGCGCGGGGGCCGAATTTTTGCAGCAAACTTTTTACTCGAAATTTTATAACGTCAACTGGTATCCGGGGATTGTACGGGAACGCCGCGAAGGAAAAACTGCAACCGGCTCTGTATTGTTTGGGCACTGTCTCTTTCTTATTAGCGCCGTAGTAATTCTACTTCTGCTGCAAGTGACAAACGATGATGGCGATCGAGAATGATCGCCTTACTGACCTATCCACTGACAAGCTGGCTAGTATGAACTAATAATTCCTGCCAGCTTCTTCTGTTAATCTAACTTTAAATAGACTTCTTTCGAAACATGCGCTCTTTCGGTAATTTCTGCGTCGCTTCGGTGCTCGGATCCTCATGTACCACATGTACACTGCGGTCCTGCGCTCCGTATGCTCCTATAAATTC